>JAYSSW010000666.1:0-3570 GCA_043720335.1 Planctomycetia bacterium | reverse complement strand
GCCGCAGCCCGCTGGAATACCTGCGCAGCGCCGTGGAGGCCCGCCGCGCCGGGCTGCCGTGCCCCGCCATGCTCGCGCAGCGGTGAACGGTTACGATCTGTCGAGGAAGTTGCAGTCGAGTTATGTTGTGAAAGTGAGTGCTTCAGGTGGCGTAGCAGTTTTCAAAAATGGCAAAAAACTCGATTCGCTTGGAGAGTTCGACGGTGCTGTCGCAAGGAAATGACTGGCTAGTCGCTAATAACTTGATCCCAAAAAGCATGCCTTCCCTGCGGTTTCCGGGACGGGAAGAGGCATTCCGCGTTGCTGGCGAGCTTCCAGGGTGCACCATGAGCCATACCCATGCCAGCTGACACGTCCCACGCATCCGTGGCCGACGTCTCCCTGCTTGCGCACCGTGTCGCCCAGCTCCACTGGTTCGTCCGCTGCGTCGAGGAGGAGGCCCGCTCCGAGTGCCTGTTCAACTCCAGCACCCTCGCGGCCTGGAATGCCCTGGTGCCCCTCCTCGACGAGGCGACCCAGCCGCTGCGCCGCGCCCTCGACGGCTGGGCCCTCGACCACGCCGACCAGCCCTTCCACGCCCAGCGCCTCGACGCCGTCCTGCACGAACTGGATGAAGCCCGGCAGTGCCTGGCGAGGGATCGCCAGGTCGCCCATCCCGTGCCGACCTACACCCCGGAGTCCGACCACAAGTTCACCTACCCGAAGCCGGTCGACGCCCATTTCGACATGCTGTCCCGGCTTCTGCACGCACGGGCCGCCCTTTCCCGCTGGCTGCGGAAACTCCTCGTCGCGGCATCGCACCGCCTGCACCTGGGTAACGATCCGCTCAGCTCCGACGTCGCCGCCAGGCAGCGCGGCTGCTTCGTCGATTCGATCAAAGCCTTCGCGAAGCCCGGCGACGAGTGGACGGTGCATTTCCTCGGCCTCGACCTGCTGCTGCGCGGCTACTTGCTGGCGATCCTCGCGCCGGCCAGCTTCCGGTCCGAGCTGTACCCGCAGCTCAAAGACCTTCTTGAAAAGTCGCTGCCGCGCGTCCGCTACCTGCTCATCAAATCCGCCGTGGAGCGCCGGCTGAAGATCGTCGAGGAGTTCACGCCGTCGCGCTTCGAGGAGATCGCCTCCTTCTACCGCCAGAACCCCAGCCGCCTGTCCTGAACCGCGCCGTCGTTTCACGTCGCTGGCGCCGGCCAATCGATGCGGTCGAACAACGCTTGCAGCTTCGCGCCGCGCGGCGGGTTCAGGTGCGCCACATGGGCGACCCGGCCACGCAGGTGGCTGCGGAAGTCGGCGTGGCCTTCGCGGTTCTGCCCGGCGGGGCCGTGCCGCACGCAGTTGTGCAGCGTCGCTTTCAACAGGTCGAACGACTCCCGCTTCACGTTCGGCTTGTCGTTGACCACCACGCCGGCGATCTGCTGCCTCACGCCGCGCCGCATGAATCGGCTTTTGCGGAAGCGCAGCTCGAAGCCTTCCTCGGCGGCGATGACCGCGACCAGCACCTGCAGGCGGCGGGCGGACCGCGCCAGCGACTCGTCGCCGGAGAACGCGAGGTCGTCGGCGTAGCGGGTGTAGGCGGCGCCGAGCGACTGGGCGAGGGCGTGCAGCCGCACGTCGAGCCGGTACGCCGCGAGGTTCGCCAGGGCAGGCGAGGTCGGCGCCCCCTGCGGCAGATGGGCGCGGCGCCAGCGCGGATCGAGCGGCGGCGTTCCCGCAGCGGCGTCCGGCGTGCGCGTCGTGCAAAGCCCGGCCAGGAATCGCGCGACCTCGTCGGGGTAGCCGGCGACGCGGAAGATCGCCCGCACCCGCATCGCCGTGATGGAGGCGAAGAAGTCGCGCACGTCGAAGCGGATCACGATGCGCCGGCCGACGTGCGGCTCGACGTACGACACGATCGAACGCCCCGCGCGGAAGCCGTGGGCCGCGTCGTGCGGCGGGATCTTGTCGAGGATCTCGTGCAGCAGGCGGCGCTGGATCGCCTTGAGACGCGGCTTCGGCGATTCGAGCTGGCGCGGCTCGCCGCGCGGGCGCGGGATTTGTCGGCGAACGTAGTGCTGCAGCTTCGCGGCGGGCCGGCGGTGATTCATCCCTTTGAGATCGGCCAGCCATTCAAGGCGAGGGATCGGCACGTCGAGCCAGTCGGCGAGCTGCGCGACCGTCGCGATTTCGGGGACCGGCCAGCGCGGCGCCATCGTCGGCGCGAGGAAGTAGACGCGATGCACCTCCAACCCGACCAGGTGCCGCCTCGACCGGCTGAAGGTGCGGACGAGGAGTTGGAGTTCCTCGGGGCAAGGCGCCTGCGGCCCGAACCGCTCCCACACCGCTTTGACCAGAAGCCGGGTCCAGCGCAGACGCGCCGGGTCGCAACCCCGGCACGCCTGCCGGACCCGCGCGAGCATGGCGGGCTTCGACCATTTGCCGGCGAGCAGGGCGTGGGTCAGGTTGGCGATCAGCATGGCGTGGGCGAAGAGAATTAGGAAAGCACGGCGAGGCGTTCGACCAATCTCGTCCAACGCGGTCAAGCCTGCGTGAAGCGCAGTTCGGATCGCGTGCTGTGACGGGGTGGAAAGGCCGCTGCCACGGGGTAGCCCCGCAGAGGCGAACGCAAGAGGCCGAAACCGCCGCGCCGCCTGCTCGAACGCCTTCGCCGTGTGGAGAGATTATGGGTGCGGAGGGGGGAGGTGTCCATGTCGGTTGCGGGCGGTTTCTCCTTCCCGTCGATCGCGAGCCGCATGCACGCGGGTGCGATCCTTCGCCTGGCCGGACTTGCCGGCCAGCGCGGCGGGCAGGACGTTCTACTTGGCGTCCTTCTCCTTCACCGGCTCAGGCAGCCCGAACGCCGACAGCGTGAACTCGCGGTCCGGCGCCTTCGCGTCGAGGCGGAGGTCGTATGTCGTGACGGTGCGCGTCGTCGTTTTGCCGTCCATCGCGCCGCCGACGGAGACTGTCTCCACGACGTGGCGCTTGAGCCTCGGGAAGCCGCCGATCTGTCCGTCGTACTCGAACGTCGACTTGGAACAGGACTTCCTCGCCGCGTCAGCGCCTGAAACCGACTCGCTGTCGATAGCGACCAGGGCGAGCGAACGGTCGATGTCGAAGGAGAACACTCCTTTGACGGTGCTGAGCAACGTCATCATGTCGTCGCGATGCGCCATCGTGTAGTTGACCTTGAAGAGCTGACGTTTGCCGACGCGGACCACTTCGGTTTTCTCCAGCCGGAATTGCTGCGCGTCGAAGATGACGCTGGGGAACTGGAAGCTCAGGTCGTTCGTGACGATCTTCGCGACCGTGGTGTTCGCGTACTGGATCTTGTCGGGGTCGCCGCGCGAGAACTGCCGCACTTTCCAGTTGCCGTCCTGCTCGTTCAACTGGAAGCCATAGTCGGCGTTGAACCCTTGGGCGGTGTTGCTGACGTTGGGGCTGCCTTCGGATTCCTGCTTCTCGAACATCAACTTGCCGGTCGCGTTCTGTTTGAAGGTTCGAGTGAACGTCTTCTTGGATTTGCGGTCTTTCGACTCGTGTTCGACTTTCAACTCCGTCGTCCCCTGCACCTGTCCCACGATCTTGTCCCATTCG
>JAYSSW010000665.1:0-3575 GCA_043720335.1 Planctomycetia bacterium | reverse complement strand
CGCGCTCCGCTGCGCGTCGCGGCTAAACTTGCGGCGCTTCGCGTGAAGGATGCGATTCGCGTCACTTCGCCAGCGCTTTGCGCACCTGCGCCAGCGACTGCGTGTTGAACACGTCGCCAGGTTCGAGCCAGCCTCGGCGAGCGACGTCGACGCCGAAGCGGGTGAAGGCGAGGTCGCTGGGGGAGTGGGCGTCGGGGTTGATGACGAGCTTGACGCCGAGCGCCTTGGCCCGTTTGCAGTGGATCCAGTCGAGGTCGAGGCGGTGGGGGTTGGCGTTGATCTCGACCATCTTGCCGAGCCTGGCCGCTGCTTGCAGGACCGCTTCGAGATCGACCTTGTAGGCGTCGCGGCGCAGGATCAGCCGTCCCGTCGCGTGGCCGAGCATGGTGACGCGCGGATGCTCGAGGGCGCGGATGATGCGGCGCGTCATCTCCTCGATGGGTTGGTTGAACAGGCTATGCACGCTGGCGACGACGTAGTCGAACGATTCGAGCACGTTGTCCTCGTAGTCGAGGGCGCCGTCGGCCAGGATGTCGCACTCGATGCCTTTGAAGAGGTGGATGCCTTTCAGTTTGGCGTTGAGGGCGTCCATCTCGTCTTGTTGCTGTTTCACGCGGGCCGGGGTCAGGCCGTTGGCGACCGTCAGCGACTGCGAGTGGTCGGCGATGCCGAGGTACTTGTAGCCCAGCTTCTTCGCGGCCAATGCCATTTCTTCGAGGCTCGCGCTGCCGTCGCTCCAGGTCGTGTGGTTGTGGAACACCCCCTGGATCTGCTCCGCCTCCAACAATGTCGGCAGGGACTTCGTCTCGGCGGCGGCGATTTCGCCGGTGTCCTCGCGCAGCTCCGGCGGCACGTACTCCAGGCCGAGCGCCTGGTAGATGTCCTTCTCCTCCTTGCAGCGCACCTTCTTGTCGGGGCTGGACAGCTCGTATTCGTTGAGTTTCAGGCCGAGGTCGATGGCCTGCTGCCTCATGCGGATATTGTGCTCCTTGCTGCCGGTGAAGTAGTTGAGCGCGAACGGGAACTGCTCGTCGCTGACTACCCTCAAGTCGGCGTTGAGGATCACCTTCTTGTTGTGCTGGTCGAAGCCGGCCACGACGATCGACGACTTCGTCTCGCCGTGCCCCGCGACGCGCTGCACTTCGGGCATCGTGACGAACGCCTGCATGATCGGGGCGGCATCGGCGGCGCTCACCAGCAAATCGATGTCCTTGATCGTCTCCTTGCGGCGGCGCAGGCTGCCACACAATTCAACACGCTGCACGCCGGGCAGTTGCTTGATGCGAGCCAACAACGTCTCGGCGATGTCGAGGGCCTGGTCGATGCGGACGCGCTCGCCCATCTGGTCGAGGAAGGCGAGGCCTTCGAGGATGTTGGTCTGCGTCTTGGCGCCGAACCCTTTCAGCTTCGCGACCGTGCCAGCGTCACAGGCGGCTTTGAGCTTATCGAGCGAGTCGATGCCGAGTTCGTCGTGGAGCAGCTTGACTTTCTTCGGGCCGACGCCGGGCAGGCGCAGCATCTGCAGCATGCCGGGCGGAACCTTCGCCTTGAGGTCGTCGTAGAACGGCAGCTTGCCGGTGGTGACGAGGGTGGTGATCTTGTCGCGGAGGGTTGCGCCGATGCCGGGGATGGTGTCGAGCTTGCCGGCGGCGACCACGTCGGCCAGGTTGCTTTCGATCTGCGCGATCGCCCGGCCCGCTTTGGCGTAGGCGCCGGCGCGGAACGGGTTCTCGCCCTGCAGTTCGAGCAGCGTGGCGATCTCTTCCAGGATGGCGGCGACTTCAGCCTTCTCCATGCGGCACCTCGTGTGGGGTTGGGACGAAGTCATTTTAGGGAGCGCGCTAACCGCGGAGGCGCAGAGGAAAAGGCAGAGAAAGGCAGAGAGGGGAAGGGAGCGGCAGAACCGCGCGGGGACAAAGAGGGGCAGGAAGCGAGGAAGACAAAAAATGACGAGGGAAAAGCGAAAATGATGAAAGCCCAGGGACAGCGGTCCCTGGGTATGCAAATCCCCAGGGACCGCTGTCCCTGGGCTTTCGCGTCGACGCAGTGCTACGCCGCGATGCGGATCGTCTCGGTGCTGCGTGCGGGCACCAGCATGATCTCGATGGCGTTGACCAGGCGGTCGGGCCCGCGGCCGTCGATGAGCTGCCGGCCGCAACGGGCCATCGCTTGACGTTCGAGCGGGTCGGTCAGCAGGTTGTGGACCGCGTCGCGGATCGTCATCGGCGACACGTTCTCGTGCCAGCCAAGCACCGACGCGCAGCCTTCCTCTTCCAAGCGTTGAGCGTTGGGCCAATGATGCTCGTTCTGCAGCAGCAGCAGCTGAGGCACACCAACACAAGCCAGTTCGAGCGACCAGCCGCTGCCGCTGGTGAGGGCGAAATGGCAGCGCGTGATGCGGGCGGCGATCTCGGCGGGTTCCAGCGCGAGTTCGAGCTGGTCCTTGTTCGCCTCGACCATCTCACGGATCGCGGGCAGGTCGGGATGCTCGCGGCGGACGATGATGTCGACCTTGCCGATGCGTGGCGTGTTGATGAGCTGCTTGGTCAGCTCCATCACCTGCCGATTCGGGTCGTCCTCGCCAAGAGCCAACAGCGCGCGGAACTGGCCGCTGATCTTCTGGCCGTCGTTGGCCGCGAGCGGGGGCGGCTCCTGCGAGCGGATCGGCCGGTTGCGCCGCACCTCGGGGCGGACCATGGCGTAGCGGCGTCCCAGCAGCAGCTGCGCGTTCGGAGCGTGCTCATAACTGTCGCGGCTGGGGCCGAGCAGCGGGTTGATGACCAGCTTCGACGGGAAGCGGACCATCGCCTGGTGGTCCATCGAAGCGAGCAAAGGCACTTCGTTCGACAATTCGGTCAGGTAGTCGCGGTCGGCGCCGGCGTCGTCAACGAGCACCGCAGCGGGATGCAGAGAGCGGAGGTGCTGCATCATTTCGCTTGCGTCCTCCGGCGTGCCGACGGGGTGGCTCATCGGGATCCAGTGGTTGCCGCCGCGCTTGATGCTGCTCAGGAGCGTGGTGGTCGGCTCGAGGCGGGAGAGGAAGTGGACGGGCCGGCGGCGGCGCTGCATGGCGGCGGCGAGCACGAGCGCCCGGGCCAGCCGTTCGTAGCCCCCCTCAAGGGTGGCGTCGACTCGGAGAAAGAGGGGATCGCGCGTCATTCTCTGTTCCTGGGTTGGCGTTGAGGGGAGGCGCGGCGCGCGTTCCGTGCGCGGGCCGCCTGCCTGCAAAGCCAGGAAACAGGGAAGTCGCCGCGATGCGTTGAGCAAGCGCAGTCAGCGCGCAATCTCAGCGCAAAGCGGGATGTCCAGCTTTCGGGGGAATGCGTTGTGAATCGTGGGAGTGTGGTCGAGCGGGAGCAAACCGAGCGGTGGATCGATGGAGGGGATCGTGGAGTGCCTCGTTCCCTGGCTGGCCTGGAGACTTCCGTGTCCTCTGGCCGTCTTGTCGATGGTTCCGGCCATCGACGAGCGGAATCTTACAACAGAGTCGGGATTAAAAAAAAGCCGAGTTGTTGGGCAGGGGTCAGGGATCAGGGATCAGTGGTCAGCACAATGCAGGTATCAAGCCCGCCGCC
>JAYSSW010000664.1:0-3576 GCA_043720335.1 Planctomycetia bacterium | reverse complement strand
CGGGGCTGCACGTCGGCTGGCCCTGGCCTTTGCAGCTGGTGCAGCGGCTCGACCGGCGCTTGCAGCAGTTCGACCTGCCGCCCATGGAGCAGCTGACGCACGACCCCGAAGGCAACACGATCGACAAGATCCTCATGATCGAAGCGTACGCCTGCTGGAAGATCGCGGACGTGGACGCCGTCGACCGCTTCGTCCGCCGCATCGGCAGCGCCGACCGCGCCCGGCAGATCCTCGCGCCGCGCATCAACAGCCAGCTCGGCGCCGCCATCGGCCAGATGAAGATGGACGACCTCGTCAACACCAGCATCGTCGACAAGGCCAACGGGCTGACCAAGGTCGACGCCACCGTCGAAGCGCTCCGCGAGCAGCTTCTCAAAACGCTGCGCGAGCCGGTCCGCGACGAGTACGGCATCGACCTCGTCGACATCCGCCTGCGCCGCTTCAACCATCCCGGCAACGTCCGCGACTCCATCTTCCAGCGCATCCGCAGCGAGCGCAGCAAGAAGGTGACCGAGTACCAGAGCGAAGGGGACCGCCTCGCCCGCAACCTCGAAAGCGAGGCCGACGAGAAGGTGCGCGGCATGCTCGCCAAGGCCCGCTCCGAGGAGGAGAGGATCAAGGGCCAGGCCGACACCGAGGCGATGCGCATCCGCAACCAGGCGTACGTGCAGGACCCCGAGTTCTACACGTTCCTCAAGAAGCTCGAGAAGCTCCAGAGCATCCTCGGCGACAACAAGACGATGCTTCTGCTGTCGACGAATCGGCCCATGTTCGAGTCGCTGTTCCAGCCGCCGCGCCCGAAGCTTGACGCAGCGCCCGCGGAGAAGAAGTGATGGGCCGGCTGCTGCTTTTTCTGCTGCTCGGCGTTTTGGCCCTGTGGACGGTCGGCACGTCGCTGACGCAGATCCAGCCGGGCGAGCGCGGCGTGGTGCGCCGCTTCGGCCGCGTGCTGGACCACAAGCCGTCGCAGGGGTTGCACGTCGGCCTGCCTTGGGGCATCGACGTGGTCGACCGCGTCCCGGTCGGCCGGGTGCGCCGTGTGAGTGTTGGAACGGGGAGCGGCGAGAAGGAGGAGGACGATCCGAACACGGTGCCGCAGGGGCAGATGCTCACGGGCGACCACAACCTCGTGAACGTGCAGGCCGAGATCTTCTACAAGGTGAACGAGGACGAGGTCGCGAACTTCGTCCTGCAAGCCGACCGCGTCGACGCTTTGGTCGCGCGCATGGCGGAAGCGGCGCTGGCCGAGTGGATCGGCGGCCGCACCGTCGACGACGTGCTGCTGCGCGGCAAGATCGCCCTGCCCGCCTTCGTGCAGGCGCAGGTGCAGCGCCGGCTGCTGCCCTACCGCCTCGGCGTCGAGATCGAGCAGGCCAGCGTCACGAAGCTGTACCCGCCCGACGAGGTGAAGGAGGCGTTCGACCGCTTGGCCCAGGCTCAGGCGACGATCCGCACGCAGGTCTACCGCGCCGAGCAGGACGCCAACCGCCGCTTGCAGCAGACGCAGGCCGAGCTGGTGAAGCTGAAGCGCAACGCCAGCGCCTACTCCAACGAGGAACTCGTGAAGTCGCAGGCCGAGGCGTCGAGCTTCCTGCAGCGGTTGGAGCAGTACCGCAAGATCTCACGCGACAACCCCGACGCGCTCAACGCCCTGTGGCTCGACGAGATGACCCGGCTTTTTGCCCGCATGCGAGAGAACGGCCGAGTGGAACTGCTCGACCACTACCTGACGAGCGAAGGGCTGAACATCACGCAGTTCCCGCTGCTGCCAAGGAAGAGGTAGCGTGCGGCTGGGAGCACCGCTTCTCGCGGCTCCCCCCGCCGCACCCCGCGCAGACAACAACCAACAAAGCGACGTTCCGCGCAGCAGCGAGCATCGACGACCTCGGCCCAGCGTGGAGAGAGAAAGCAAGACGATTCAAAACCGCGACAAGACGTGCGCAAGGCTCCCCACCAGTCTAGCCCGCGATGCGGCGAAATGACAGGGCAAGCCGCGCATATCGGTTCCCTCATTTTGATTCCGCCCACACACGGGAGGGAGACACCGCTTCAAAGATCGCTGGATGTGCGGCAAGTCGCGATACGGAATCGGAAAACCGTCCGCCTTTCCCGCTCCCTGTCGCCTGCGTGCGTCCGTCATACAATGACTCGCGCGTGCCCCCTTCAGGTCCAAGCTGGCGGATTCAACCCTTCGGGTGACGGTCGATGGCAACGATCTCCGTTCGCTGCACTTCGTGCAACAAGGTGTTGAAGGTCGGCGCCGACAAGGCGGGCAAGAAGGTGCGCTGCCCCGACTGCGAGAAGATCTTCGTCATCCAGCCGATGGAGGATCCGCAGGCGAAGCCGCCGGAGACCGCCGTCGTGGCCGCCGACGCGCCGAAGCCGGCCGCTGCCGACGACGAGGACGACGGGCAGGGATCGTACGGCGTCATCACCGACAAATCGCCCAAGCCGGACGACCTCGACAGCAAGAAGAAAAAGAAGCCGGAGAAGAAGGCCCCCAAGCTGTTCCGCAAGGTGAAGGTGATCCCCGAGGCGGAGAAGTGGGAGAAGGTCCGGCTGGGGATGCTGTTCCTGTTCTACGGCACGGTCGTCTGGGGTCTGATGCACGTCCTGTCCGGCACCTACGTCGTGCTGGGGCTGGTCGAGGACCCGGAGATGGCGAAGCTGGTCGCCGACGAGCTGTCGAAGCGCCGCGCCCCGCTGCCTGCGAAGGAGGCCTTCTGGGACATCGACTCGCTCAACATCTACATCGGCATCGTCTCCGGCCCGGGCTTCCTCGGCTTCGCCAAGGGGGTGATGATCGCCTGCTTCGTGCTGTACTTCGGGCAGACGGTGCTGAACTGCGTCGGCTACGGGTTCTACCTGAGCGTGCCCGAGCGCATGAGCATGTTCGGGCAGACGATCACGATGTACGTCCTGAACTTCCTGAACCTCCTGCCGATGTTCTTCCTGAAGCTGCTGCCGGTGGCGGGGGCGTACTCGTACGTCATGCTGCCGTACGTCGTGCCGGAGCTGCCGATGATCCAGTACAACATCGAGCGCTGCATCCCGATCCAGGTGCTGTGGTGCGTGTCGCCGTTCTGGGAATACCTGTGCGTGATCGTGATCAACTTCGTGTTCTACCTGGAGCCTCTCCTCGGCCTGTACTTCATCTGGTGCACCGGCCTGGTCATCAAGGAGGACCGCGTCGCGCAGGGGGGGCAGGGGCTGATCCAGCTGCTCCTGGGCATCTACTTCATCCAGCTCGGCTTCCACCTGTTCAGCATCTGCGGCACCTCGCCGGTGCTGGTGATCGTGGTCCGCGTGCTGTACATCCTGTGGTACTGCTTCACGATGCTGTTCATCGTCCGCTACGCCGCCCTGCTGATGAAAACCCGCGAACTGCTCCAGAAGAAGATCGCCCCGGCCCACGAGGCCCAATGACCCTCCCGCGCGAGTCGGACATGCTCAGCCCCGAACTGCTCGAGATCCTGCGCTGCCCGCTCAACCCCGGGCAGGCCCGGCTGCGCCTCCTCGGCGGCAAGCTCCACTGCGACCGCTGCGATCTCCGCTTCCTCGTCAAGGACGGCTTCC
>JAYSSW010000663.1:0-1565 GCA_043720335.1 Planctomycetia bacterium | reverse complement strand
AAGCAACGAGCCGTCGATTGGCAATTCACCATCGACAAAGCAAGGGTCAAATTGAAGCGGCTCTACCCGAAAATTTAGTCTGGACGACGCACTAGGCCTGCCTCGCCCCTGCGGGTTCGGCAGGATGGGGGCGGTGGGTCGGGCCTTCCAGCTTCGGGGTTTCTTTTTCTGCAGTTGGCGGTATCTTCCGTCGATATGCAAGAATGTCGTCCCTGCGGGGAAGGCAAGGGAGAAAGGAAATTCCCATGTTGTGGTCCATGCACCTTGGTCGTGCCGCTCGAATGAGTCGTTCAAGCCGGGCACGCTACCAGCCTCGTTTCGAGACCTTGGAAAATCGCCTGACGCCGACGACGGACATGCTGCCGCCGCTGGTGGGGGGCGACCCCTTCGTCGCGTCGGACCTGTCCGCGCCGGAGCAGATGCCGGTGATCGCCGCTGAAGCGCCGAGCGACTCCGTCGAGTCGCCGGGCGAAGCGGGCGGCGTGGGGGCGGAAGAGCCTCCGTTAATCGTGGGCGGGGAAGGAACCCTGTCCGACACCAGCGATGACCAGGCGTCGGAGGTTCCGCCGGAGGAGGAGGCGCCGGTGATGCTGCCTCCCCCGCCCGTCGCGGAATACGAGGAGCCGACGTCTCCGTCGCTGCCTCCAGTCGCCGGGTACGAGGAGCCGACGGCCCCGTCGCTGCCTCCGGTCGGCCAGTTCGAGCCGCCCCCCGTCCCGTCCCTTCCGACGAGCGAAATGCCGCCGGACATTGTCCACTGGGGCGCCGACGAGATCGTGCCGACCCCCTCGGCGCCATCGCTGCCGACGCCCGCCGTGTCGATCGGCGAAGCCGCTTCGGGCTTCGGCGAGGAACCGTACGTGGCCGTCTCCACGCCCAGCATCCCACTTCCCGCCGCCGTCAGCGCCGCTGCCGCGACGACCGGCGGAACGGCGAGCACCGACGCCGTGCTGAGCGCTTGGTTGAGCCCAGCCGCCACGCAGGCGACGACCCTGGTCGCGTACCATGTCGACGTGGTTGACGAGGCGTTCTCCACTCCGACGACGACGGTCGCCACGACGACGGCGAAGTCCGACTTCCACGCCGACCTGTTCGGCGTCGGCAGCGACGTCTCGGAGAACTCGGCCGAGACCGATCTCCTCGCCGACGCGACGCGCATCGTCAAGGCGCGTGCTGCTGCCCAGCACGAGGCCGAAGAGACCGAGACCGAGGCGGAAGCCGAAGTCGAAGCGAGCGAGCATCTGGTCGCCGCTTAGAAGCTGTTTCAATGCCTCAGACGGCGAAATCCACGGGCAACGGCGAGCGGCGCGGCGTAAGCCCGCCGTGAAAATCCTCGACGATGCGTGGAGTTTGCAACGACAGGCGTGCCATTTGCACGAACGATCCTTTTCACGGCGGGCTTACGCAGCGCCGCTCGCCTTCTGTCGCTGGTGACGATTTTCGTCGCACGAGGTTATGAAACAGCTTCTTACTGACAGCTGCGCAAAGAAGTAAACTTTCACCCGTGTAGCGGCAACCCGGCGGCGGCGAAGAACGATTGAATCAGGTGGGGCTTTTGCCGCAAG
>JAYSSW010000662.1:0-3577 GCA_043720335.1 Planctomycetia bacterium | reverse complement strand
TCCCGGCCACCGCGCGGCTTTCCTCTCGTTCCTTCTCCCCTTGCCTCGCGTTAGCCCGCGAAGATCTTCCTGAAGCGCTCGTCCTTCGTCAGCTCGCCTTCCTTGCTCGGCGTCTCCTTGAGCAGCTTCTCGATGACGGTGTCGCTCGTCACCCCTTCCGAGGCGGCGGTGAAGTTCGTCAGGATGCGGTGACGCATGACCGGCAGGGCGACCGCCTGGATGTCGTCGGTCTGCACGTGGGTGCGGCCGTGGAGCAGCGCGCGGGCCTTGCCGCCCAGGATCAGGTTCTGCGTAGCGCGGGGGCCGGCGCCCCAGGCCAGCCAGTCCTTGATCCACTTCGGCACGCCCGGCTCGCTGACGCGCGTCTGGCGCACCAGGGCGAGCGCGTACTGCAGGACGTGGTCGGTCACCGGGACGAGGCGGACGAGGCGCTGCAGCTCGAGGATCTGCTCGCCCGACAGGACCGCCGTGATCTCGGAGACGACCGACGACGTGGTGCGGCGGGCGATCTCCATCTCGTCCTTGAAGGTCGGGTACTTGACGAACACCTTGAACATGAAGCGGTCCTGCTGCGCTTCGGGGAGCGGGTAGGTGCCTTCCTGTTCGATCGGGTTCTGGGTCGCGAGGACGAAGAACGGGTCGCCCAGCTTGTGGCGGACCTGGCCGACCGTGACCTGGCGCTCCTGCATGGCTTCGAGCAGCGACGCCTGCGTCTTGGGGGGCGTGCGGTTGATCTCGTCGGCGAGCAGCATGTTGGCGAACACGGGGCCGGGGATGAAGCGGAACTCGCGCTGGCCGGTGGTGCGGTTCTCCTCGATCACGTTGGTGCCCGTGATGTCGGACGGCATCAGGTCGGGGGTGAACTGGATGCGGTTGAACTGCAGCGACAGGCACTTCGCCAGGCTGCTGATCATCAGGGTCTTGGCGAGGCCGGGGACGCCTTCGAGGATGCAGTGGCCCCGGCTGAACAGGGCGATCAACAGCTCCTCGATGACCTGTTCCTGACCGACGATGACCCGGCTCAGCTGCTCGCGCAGGCTGTCGAACGCCGTGCGGAGCTTCTGCACCGCCTGGAGGTCGTTCTCGCCCAGGGACGGGACGGCATTCCTAGTGTCGCTCATGCTGCTGCTCTCGTTGGATCAAACCATGAAGAATCCCGATTCCCCGCACGTTGTAGGGAATCCGGGAAGAAAACCCATCGGAACCGAACTGGAGGGCCGGGCCTTGGCGGACCGGTTGCATGGAGAGTGAGCTGGGAGGCTCCGTCATGCAGGGAGGTAGGCGGGCGGAAGGACACAGGCATCTCCCGACGGCGGCGTTGACGCCGTCGGGAGACGCCTCGAAACCGTTCTATTTCTGGAAGACCGGGAGCGTTCCCTGGTCGAGCTGGATGATGGTGCAGTAGACGGCCGTGGCGTAGACGGCGCCGACGCTGAAGCCGCCGCCGCCCGTCCAGCTTCCGTCCGCGTTCTGCGAGGTGCGGAGCTGCTCGAACATCGAGTTCTTGTAGGCGCTCCAGGTGAGGCGCTGCTCCTTGGGGGTGGCGCCGAACATCTTCTCCCAGCCGTCCTCGCCGATGAAGTAGAGGGAGGGGGCGTAGTAGAAGTGGGTGTACTCGTCGTGGCCGATGCGGCCCGCGCCGCCGCCTCCGATCGGGATGGCGGTCTGGCAGTACTTGAACCACTTCTTGACGTTCTCGTCCTTGTACTCGCCCGCGCTGAACAGGCACGCGATGGCCGCCGCCGTCAGGGCGGGGCGCTCGCCCCCCGCAGGGGCGCGGCCGCCGCCACGGCCGAGGCTGTAGACCACGCCGCCACGCTCGGTCGTCGAGTTCTTCAGGTAGTCGTAGCCCTTCTTCATGATCTGCTTCGGCACCGCGATGCCCGCGTCGCGGCAGGCCCGCAGCGCCTGCATCTGCGTCACGGTGACCGAGCCTTCGTCCTGGTCGTGCCCTTCCTTGCATGAGGTGTAGAACCAGCCCCCCTGGGACGACTGCGCCGCCCCGGCGTACTTCACCGCGCGGGTGAGGATGTCCTTCAGCTTCTCGCGGCGGTCCTTGTCGTCCTCCTCGCCGTAGGCGGAGGCGAGGAACAGCAGAGCGAAGCCGTGGCCGTACATGTAGCGGCCCGTCTCGGTCGGGTGGTCGGGATTGCCGATGAGGCCGTCGCGACCGCCCCCCTTCTGCGAACGCTCCATGCACCAGTCGACGGCGCGGCGGATCTGCGCGGCGTACTTGCCTTCGCGGACCGTGCTGCCTTCCATGAGCAGGGCGAGACCAGCGAGGCCGGTCATCGACACCGGGTAGTTGTCGCCGTTGGCGCCCCAGTGCCCGTCCTTGAACTGCTGCTTGACCAGGTAGTCCAAGCCCTTGGTGACGCTGGTTTTGTATTTTTCAGGCAGTTCGTCCGCCCGCACGGCAGGGGCTGCCGCGAGAAGGCCGAGAACCGCGCTCAGGATCCAGAAACGCTTGAACTGCTTCATGACAGACATCCTCAACCGGGGTACCCAGAAGAAGCTGGACACAAAGATACGACGAACCAAGCCTGCTTTTCTGACGGTATCGGCCAGAAAAGCAGCAGCCGTGCGGCGAAAAGCTCCACCGAACCCGTTTTCAGGAGCGGGTCCAGCGGTCTTGTCGCCGCACGACGATCAACGCTTCTCCGGGGGAGCGGGAGGGAGCGGGGGAGCGACATCGATCACCACACGGCGGATGATCGGCTGGCGGATGACGGGCGGGAGTAAGCCGCCGCCGGGGGGCGGGAACAGGGCGCCGCCGACCTGCGGGCCGCTGCCGGGAAACCCTCCGGGCAGCATGCCGGCGCCGGGGGCGGCGGGGGCCGGGCGGCCGTCGTCGACGAAGTGCTGGACCGAGCCGCCGTAGCCGACCATGCTGATCGTGCCTCCCTTGGAGTCGACCAGGAACGTGTAGTAGTACGGCACGCTGTTGGACGGGCGCGGGCCGGGATCGTGGATCAGCTTGCCGGTCCGCTTGTTCAGGCTCTGCGTGACCGACACCCAGGCGCTGCCCGCCGCCCCGCCGTTGATGAGCTTGTGGTAGCGGGAAGAGAACAGCAGCACCGGCAGCTGCTCGAACTGGTCGAGGACGACCATCTGGTTGACGATCGGCGTGTAGCTGTGCCAGGCGAGGTCGCCCTTCTTCCAGGCGGTCGCTTTGTCGCCCGCCTTGCGCTCGCCGTCGTTGCGCTGCAGGGCGACGACCCAGCCGTTGACCGCGCCGCAGCGGAGGCCGTTGCTGAAATTGCTGAACAGCAGGCCGTTCTGCACCGTCTGGGCGTCGACCGGCTTGTTGAGGGCGATGTAGAAGCGGTCGGCGTCGGCGAGCAGCAGCGGTTCGCGGACGGCCTTCGTCTCGTCGGCGGGGATGCGTCCTTGGGCGACGGAGGCGACGAGCAGTTCGCGGCCGGTCTCGACCTCGATGACGGTCAGCTTGCCGGTCGGGTCGAGGACGCCCGTGAGGTTGGGATCCTCGGTCTTGGTGACGACGGAGCCGGCGGGGAACTGCTTGGACCAGAGGTCCTTGCCGGCGACGATGTCGTAGTTGCGCAGCGTCAGCCCG
>JAYSSW010000661.1:0-1566 GCA_043720335.1 Planctomycetia bacterium | reverse complement strand
GGCCCCGCACGGGCACTGCCAATAGCGGCGGGTGAGCGTCACCACGCCGACCGAACTCACGAGCCGGCGGGCTTTGGGACCGCGGTTCGCTTTGGCCCGGCCGCACGGGCAGAGGCGGATCGGCGCCCCCTTTTTTCGGCGGTCTCGATCCGTCGAGCCACCGCCTGTTCGAGCATCCGGAGTTGCAAGTCGCGTCCGCCGGCGATCACGGCGGATTCGCAGGCGTCGAAGACGGTGCCGTCCGGGGCGGCGAGGGCGAGTTGGTCGAGCTCCTCGTGGAAGGCGAGCAACCGGCGGACGAGGTCGACTTGGGCGACCGGTACTTCGATGGAAACGGTAGAGGGCATGGGTCGCATCCGTGCGAGGGGTGTGGGAGGTTCCTCCATTTACCCTAAACAAGCCGGACACCACCAGAGAAGTTAGTTACACCCACTTCACCTTGTCGCCGTTTCCGGTTTCCCCATACACTGCCGCACTCGATTCCCCGGAAGGACCCGGCATGGCGACGGACGCAAGCTCTCTCCCCCGATCGGCGCTGGGTTGGGGGCCGCACCTTTGGAACCGCGTGCTCTTCCCGGGCGAAGCCGATACCCGGACGCGCGTCCGGCCGCTGTCGCTGCTGTTCGTGCTGCTGCTGCCGGCGATCCTGCTCTACCCGACGCGGGCGTTCTATTTGCTCGAACCGGATGAAGGCCGCTACGCCCAGATTCCCAAGGAGATGGTCGAAGGCGGCTCGTGGGTCGTGCCGACGCTGCAAGGCGAACCCTACCTCGACAATCCGCCGTTGATGTACTGGCTCGTCGCCATCAGCTACAAGATCTTCGGCGTCAGCGAAGCCAGTGCCCGGCTCGTGCCCGCGCTCTGCGTCCACCTCACCATCCTCGCGATCTACCTGCTCGGTCGGCGCAGCATCGGCGAGCGCGGGGCCTTCTGGGCGGCGCTGCTCCTCACGGTGGCGCCGGGCTTCCTCGGCGTCGCGCGGTTGCTGCTGCTCGACGGATTGCTGACGCTCTGCGTTACGATGTCGGTGCTGTGCGGGTTTGAAGCGGTGCGTTCGGGTACGTTGAACCGCCGCTGGTGGATCGCCGCCGCGGTGATGTCGGGCCTCGGGTTCCTGACGAAGGGGCCGATCTCGGAAGTGCTCCTCTTCCCACCGCTGTTGTTGTTCGCCTGGTTGCAGCGGCATCGCGACGCCGACGGCGGCGCACTCGGCCTGTGGAAATGGTGCAAGGCCCACGCCAAAGATGCCGCGCTGTTCGCGGGCATCGTGGTGCTGGTGAACTCGCCCTGGTACGTGGCGATGCTCCTGCGCGAGCCGCAGTTCCTGAAGCACTTCTTCTGGGAACACAACGTCATGCGCTTCGCCAAGCCGTTCGACCACCTCGAACCGATCTGGTACTACGCCCCCATTTTCCTCGGCGGCTTCCTGCCGGGAGTATTGCTCGCGGTGCCGTACTTGCGCAGCCTGTTGTTCGGGGGCACCGAGGAAGCCCAGGCCCGCAGTGCGGCCGGGGGATTCTGGTTGCTGTCGGGTTTGTGGTGCCTCTTTTTCTTCAGCCTGTCGGG
>JAYSSW010000660.1:0-3582 GCA_043720335.1 Planctomycetia bacterium | reverse complement strand
CCGCGACCGCCTCTTCAGCTTCACCAACAGCGACAAGAAGAACTGACGTTTAGCCGTTCGCCTACGGCGAGCGCGAACGCAACGCACGCCGGTGAACCGTATCATCGCGCGTCGCCCGCGCTCCGCTGCGCGTCGCGGCTAAACTTCGCGCGGAACGCGTCGGAGGCGAGCGGCGAAACGGGTCAGTTCTTCTTGTCGCTGTTGGTGAAGCTGAAGAGGCGGTCGCGGACCAGCATCAACGGGTCGATGACGATGGGCAGGGGGCGGAGCATGAAGGAGCGGTCGTGGGGGTTGGAGGTGATCTTGCCGCGCATCTCGATGGTGACGAGGTTCTTGCTGACCGAGACGGGGAAGGGGCGGACGGCGGGGGGCAGGAGCTGTTCGAGGCGTCCCCAGGTGGGGTAGAAGTCGAGGTGGACGTCGGAGCCGTCGAGGTTGAACTCGCCGTTGCCCGACAGGCTGACGGCGTTGCCGAGCAGGTCGAGGCGTTTGAGCTGGACGCGTTTGCCCTGGAGGGCGAAGTTGGCGTGCATTTCTTCAAACGTGGAGGAGTTGGGCCATTTGGCGCCGATGACCTGCATCACGTCGTGCAATAAAGGCAGGTTGTAGAGCTTGCCGTTGAGGGCGTCGAGGGAGCCGTGCCCGTCGAGCGAGTCGAGGCCGGTGCCCTGGCCGGTGAGGTGGAGGCGTGCCATGGCCATGCCGCTGATCTCGGACTTGTCGCCGAGGTTGTGCTTGCCGAACGGCTTGAGGTCGATCTGCGAGGCGGTGAGGTTGGCTTCGTAGCGCAGGGTGGAGTTGAAGTCGACGCGGACCTGGCCGGCGATGTCGCCTCCGAAGGCGGGGGCGCGCACGCCGACCAGCAGCACGTCGGGGGCGTTCTCGCGGATCTGGAACTGGGCCTGCACGTTGGCGAAGGGCTGGTGGAAGACGGTGGCGGAGTCGAGCAGCAGGTTGCCGTTGACGCCCAGGAGCTGCCGCCCGTTGTAGCGGCCCGCGCAGGCGACGGTGCCCGTGACGCGGCCCCAGTCGAACCCGGTCGACAGCTGCGCTTCCTTCAAACGGACCTGGCCGTCCCAGTAGACGTCGGGCAGGCTGCTCGGCTCGGACGCCTGGGCGGCGACGACGCGCGACTTCAGCGACAGCAGCCCTTTCAGCTTCAGCGACCCCGCCGCGTCCTGCAGCCGTTTGGGCAGCGCCTTGACGAACGCGTCGTCCAGGGAAAGATGCTGCGCCTGCACGTCGAGCAGGTCGGCGTAGTAGCCCCCCTTCGGATGCACGTCGACCACGCCGCGGTCCAGCGACACCAGCGTCGGGCCGTGCTTGGCGCGAACCTTCGTCAGTTCGAGACGGTGGTGGTGGTAGCGGAACTGGCCACTCAAATCGCTGAACAGGTACGGGAAGAAGATCGGCTCCACCGCGCAGCCCTTGGCGTCGACGTTGATGTCGAGGTCGTACGGGTCGGCGGACGGGCGGTTGACCGACGCCGTGAACCACAGCCTGCCCGACGGCTGGAAGATCTTCCACGACTTCTGCATGGCCGGGATGGTGCGGCTCGCTTCCTGCAGGTCGGCGTCGAGGGCGATGTTGCGGCCGGTGATCTCGATGAAGACGCCGAACTTCTTCTCGCCTTCCGGAGTGACGGTGGGGGTGGAGCGGCCGTGCAGCAGGACGTGCCCGCCGTTGTGCCAGCCCTGGAAATCGCTGAACAGCCAGTGCTTGGGATAGATGTCGAGCGTGCCGCTGACGCGCTCGAGCGGGTAGGGGAAGTCGTTCCAGCACATCGTCATGTCGTGGAAGCGGACGTGGAACTCGTTGGCGTAGTCCTTCTCGCCCGGCTTGTGGCGGATGTGCGCGTTCACGTCGGCCTTCCCCTTGGCGTTGAACGAGCGCGCCAGCGCCTGCGTGGCCGGCGGCAGCGACGCCAGGGCGGCCAGCATCGCGTCGTCCAGCTCCACGTCCTGCGCGTGGATGTCGAACTTCGCGTCGGCGTCGATCCCCTCGCCGGTCAGCTGACCCTTGAGGAACACCGGCCGGTCGCCGGCGTAGGTGGTCAGGTCGACCTGCACGTGCTTGTTGACGAGGTGGTAGTCGATCGCCCCGGTCGTTCGCTCCAGCGGGTACGGGAAGCGGATGAACGCCAGCGACACGTTCTCGGGCCGCAGCGACACGGTCGACGGCTGGTCGTGGGAGAGGTCGGTCCACTGCCCGTCGCGGCGGGCGCAGTCGATGTGCAGCGTCGTCGGCCCCTTCGGGTCGAACATCCGCATCAGTTTGCGGATCTTCTCCGGCAGGCGGGGCGTCAGCTCCTCGCTGAGCGCGAGATGCTTGACGTCGAGATGCGCCTCGAAGTTCTTGTCGAGGCTGGCCAGCAGCCCCGACCCGCTGGCTTCGATCTCGGCGGCGCCGGAACGGGCCGTCAGGCTGTCGAGGACGACTTCGCCGTTGTTCACCTGGAACGCCGCTTGCAGCTTGTCCAGGGGCAGAGGCAGCTGCGGGTGCTGCACCTTGCCGTCGGAGAGCCTGCCTTGCAGCTCGTAGCGGAAGGGGATGGCCTGCTGCGGGCGGTACGACAGCTTGCCCGACAGGTCGGCGCGGGCCTCGACCTGGAAGCCGCTCAGGGCGTCCTGGTGCGGGCCGGCGAAGCGCATCACCAGGGCGGTGGTGACCGGGGCGCGGGTGGCCTGGAAGTTCAGCGAAAGATCGTTGGTGGGGCGGTCGGAGCTTCCCTGCACCTGGAGCTGCCCGAACAGCGCCGAATTCGCCGACCCGCGCAGCGTGATCGTTGGCAGCGGGTCGTTGATGATCGTCAGGCTGACCTCGTTGACCTCCAGCCCCGGCATCTTCGCCGTCTCCTGACGGTCCTCGACGATCAGCGTCCCCTGGTGCACGACGATGGTCGGCACGGCGATGTCGAGCCGGACAACGCCCAGGATCCCCTGCACGTTCCATTGCCCGTCGGCGCTACGCCGCAGCCGCAGCCGGGGCCGGTACAGCTCCAGCTTGCGCATCGCCAGCTCGCCTTCGAGGATCTTCTCCTTGTCGTGGTAGAGGACGGCGGAGGGGACGTGCAGGAAGTCGTGCTTTTCCGGGTCGTCGCGGCGGGCGAAGCGCAGGCCGTTGATCTGGATGCCGCCGAGGAGCCGAAGCTGCGCGGAATCGACGGCGACCTGGGCGCCTGGGAAGAGGGCGCTGAGCTTGGCGATGACCTGCTCGCGGACGGCGGCGGGGTTGGTCCAGCGCTGGTAGAGGAGCGCAGCGAGTCCGCAGGCACCCAGGATGCCGTACACGATCCCGCGGACGATCCACTTCCGCCAAGCCATAACGACGCGTCCCCGAAGGCCCGCGCCCAGGTTCGGGAGCGCAGGGGGCGGGATGGTACGCATCGAGTCGGCAAAGATCAAGCCCGGTCCGGAGGGGGATCGGATTGTCCGAGCCTGAGCGCCAAGCGAAGGTTGACACAACCATCACGGCCCCGCCGCTTCGCCCCCCGCGCGGCTGGCGAGCGCCGGCAGAACGTTCCACGCATCGTAGAAGAGGTAGCGGACCGAGCCGTCGCTGAAGGCGAAGTTGCCTCCGCCC
>JAYSSW010000659.1:0-7518 GCA_043720335.1 Planctomycetia bacterium | reverse complement strand
CGAAGGCTGTAATGGCGAGTCTGGCGGCCTGAAACACCCCTGATTTTCCGTGTTTTCGATTTTTTCACACGCTCTGAGCGCAAGCGAGGGGATCGCAGCGAACCATGCAGGCGGAGAATCTTTGTTCGCTCCGCGTGTCGTCAAGGTATCCCCTCGCTTGCGCTCAGGGTTAGTGCTGTTCTTCGAACCGCACGAGCCGTCAATCCAACGTCGTGTCGATGTCGGTGGTCGGCTTGTGGTCGGAGCGCACCAGATACACGCCGACGAGGATGATGGCGATGCCCGCGACCAGCCATGCGGTGAGCGGCTCGTCGTCGATGGCGCGGCCGACGAGGACGGCGATGATCGGGTTGACATAGGCGTAGGTGCCGACCTTCGCCGCGGAGACATGGCCGAGCAGCCAGTTGAAGGCGACGAAGCCGACGAGCGAGCCGAAGACGAGGAGGTAGAGGAAGCAGCCGGCGGCGCGCAGCGTGACCTGGCCGGGGAGTTGCTGCACTTCTCCGAGGCAGACGCCGAGGACGACCTGGCAGCCGCCGCCGAGCAGCATCTGGTAGCCTGCGGACGTGAGGTGAGGCAGACGCAGCGACACCTGGCGCGAGTAGAGCGAGCCGATCGACCAGAAGATGCACGAGCCGACGATGAGGAACGGGTGGAAGGTGCTGATGCTGGAATCGGTGTTCAGCAGCCTCGGCACGAAGAGCGTGAGCACGCCGAGCATGCCAACGACGAGGCCGACCCAGCCACGCGGGTGCAGCCGCTCGGCGCCAGGCCAGAACATGCCGAGGACGCCCATCCAGAGAGGGGTGCTGGCGCCGATGACCGCTGCGACGCCGCTTGGGACGTGGGTCTGGCCCCAGTTCATCAGCCAGTTCGCGGTGAGGAACAGGCACCAGCTCATCAGCAGCAGTTGGCCGAACACGCGCACCGGCACGCGCAGGGGCACGCCCCGCGCGAGCTGAACGCCGAGCAGAATCAGCCCCGCGCAGGTGAGCCGCACCCCCCCGAAGAGCGCGGGGGGATAGTGCTCGTACATGAGGGCGATCTTCGAGGCGAGGTACGTCGTGCCCCAGGAAAGGTAGATGGCCGCGAACGCCAGCGCGATCGACAGCGGGGCAGGGGAGTCGTCAGGAGTCTCGGCCGGCGGCGTTTGCATGACACGACAATGATAGGCGGGCACACGCGGCATGCCACCGGGTCACGTCAACTCCAGCCCGCTCAACTCGTCGAGCGGCGTCTCTTCCCACGCGAGGATCTCGAGCATCAGGTCGCACGGGTCGACCACGTCGGTCGGCAGCGGCCAGATGAAACGCTCCGTCGCGGCGAGCTGGATCGCAGGGCCGTGCAGGTGCTGGTGGCACCACAGCGTCACGAATCGCGCGATGGCCCGCGCCCGCTGGCACAGCGCCGCGACGAACGCGCGCAGGCTCTGCTCGCCGGCGTCCTTGTCGTTCTGCTCCTCGGTGCGGACGACCAGCCATTCGATCAGGATGCGCGCCTCGGCGTCCCCCAGGCCGCGCGTCAAACGCTCGTCGCGGAGGATGGTGCTCAGGAGAGAATGGAACGACATGCGCGCCCTCGCCTACGGATCGTGATGGCCGCGAACCCTGCCCGGCGGTCTGCTTGGTTTCGTGAGGCGGGCGATATAGCGGCCCAATCAGCGCGACGCAACCGCAAATCGGGGGCGGCAGCCATCACCCGGTTGAAAGCCCAGGGCTGCTGCCCTGGGGATTTGCATGCCCAGGGCAGCAGCCCTGGGCTTTCCATGAGTCTTGCGGAGTGGGCCGGGCTTGACGATCTTGCCCAGAGCGATTAGGTTGCTGACGTTAGCAACGACTAATCACCTCATCACGGAGAGCCTCGGCGTGGCCGTCGTATTATTCGCCCAGGACGGCGGGACGCTTTGGCAGTCCGCCGCCGGTAATCCGTGGATGGTTGCGCTGGGGGCGTTCGCCTGCCTCGTCGTCCTGCTCTGCCTGTTCCCCTACGCCCTGCTCGTTCGGCTGCCGCTCTGGATCCTTCTGCACACCTTCTACCGGATGCGAGCGCACGGCTTCGAGAACATCCCCGCGACGGGGCCGGCTCTGCTCGTCTCGAACCACGTCAGCTACATCGATGCTTTTCTCATCCTGGCCGCCCAGAAGCGCAAGATCCGCTTCCTCGTCTGGGCGCCGTTCCTGAACATCTACGGCCTGCGCTGGCTGCTGCGTTTCGCCAACGTCATCCCGGTCAGCGGCGCCGCCGGCCCGCGCGCCATCATCCAGGCCTTACGCGCGGCGAGTGATGCTCTCGCCAACGGCGAGGTCGTCTGCATCTTCGCCGAGGGGGGAATCACGCGAACCGGCTTCATGCTCCCCTTCCAGCGCGGCTTCGAGCAGATCGTCAAGAAAAGCCCCGTCCCCATCGTGCCGGTCTGCATCGACCATGTTTGGGGCAGCATCTTCAGCTACCAGAGCGGCAAATTCTTCTGGAAGTGGCCCCGTCGCATCCCGTATGTCGTTCACGTCAGCTTCGCCACGCCGCTGCCGCCGACGGCCGACGCCTTTCAGGTGCGGCAGGCGATCCAGAGGCTGTCGTCGGAGTCAGCGGTCCGGCGCTCGCCGGAACGCAAGCCGGTCCATCGGCAGTTCCTGCGCATGGCGTGCAGCCACCCGTTCCGCTCATGCCTGGTCGATCCCGCCGCCCCGAAGCCGATTCTGAAGTACGGCGAAACGCTTGTTGGCGTCAAACTTCTGCTGAAGCGACTGAAACCGCTGCTCGGCGACGACAAGATGGTCGGCGTGTGGCTGCCCCCCAGCGGTGCCGGCGCGCTTGCCAACCTGTGTTTGGCGTTCATGGGCAAGACGTCCGTGAACCTCAACTACACCTCGGCGCCAGCGATTGTTCAGTCGGCGATCCAGCAGTGTGGCATCAAGCACGTGCTGACCTCCAAGCTGTTCACGCATAAAGTCGCGCTCGATCCGGGGCCGGGCGTCGAACTCATCTACATGGAGGACTTCCGCAAGACCATCGGCTCGTTCGAGCGCATCATGGCGTTCGTCGGCGTGATGCTCCTGCCTGGCTGGTTCCAGGAATATGTGCTGATGAAGCTGGGGAAGCATTCCGACAAGGACCTGCTCACCATCATCTTCTCCAGCGGCTCGACCGGCGACCCGAAGGGGGTCATGCTCACGCACGGCAACATCGCCGCCAACGCCGAATCGACGATCCAGGCCATCGACCCGTTGCCGGAGGACCGGCTGCTCGGCATCCTGCCGTTCTTCCACAGCTTCGGCTACACGGTCACGCTTTGGCTGCCGTTGCAGGTCGGCGCATCGTGCGTGTACTACCCCAACCCGCTCGCCGCCCGCGAGATCGGCGAGCAGTGCCGGGCGTTCGGCTGCACCATCTTCCTGTCGACGCCGACCTTCCTACGCTCCTATTTGAAACGCTGCGAGCCGGACGACTTCAAGACGGTGCGCATCCTCGTGTGCGGCGCCGAGAAGCTGCCGCAAGCGCTGGCGAAGGAGTTCCAGGAACGCTTCGGCGTGCTGCCGCTCGAAGGATACGGCTGTACGGAGCTGTCGCCGGTCGCCGTCGTCAACGTCCCCGACTGGCAGCAGGACAACCAGCGCCAGGTCGGCAACAAGCCCGGCACCATCGGCCAGCCGATCCCCGGGGTCTGCGCCCGCATCGTCGACCGCGACAAGATGGAGGACGTGCCCCCCACGAAGGAAGGGCTGCTCCTCATCCACGGCGCCAACGTCATGAAGGGCTACCTCGGCCGCGACGACCTGACCGCGAAAAAGATCCTGCCCGGCGGCTGGTACCTCACTGGCGACCTCGCCCATCTCGACAACGAAGGCTTCATCACCATCACCGGCCGCGAGGAGCGCTTCGCCAAGGTCGCCGGCGAGATGGTGCCATTGGAGAAAGTCGAAGAGGAACTGCATGTGCTGCTCGACTCGAACGAGCGACTGTGCGCGGTTACGGCGATCCCCGACGCCAAGCGGGGCGAACGGCTGATCGTGCTGCACCTGCCCTTCAACGGCAAGACGCCGCAGCAGTTGGCGAAGCAGCTCGGCGAGCGCGGCCTCCCGAACCTCTACATCCCCGGCCCGCGCGACTTCTTCCAGGTCAGCGAGCTGCCGATCCTGGGCAGCGGCAAGCTCGATTTGAAGAAGTGCAAGGAGCAGGCGCTGCAGGTCGCCGGCGGCGCGGCGCCGGAGTGAGCGAATAGGCACGCCAAGCCCCAGGATGAGCGCAGCGATTCCTGGGGGTGAGGCGCAAGCGCCGACCCCCATCAATCGCGTTGCTCATGGTGGGGCTTGGGGGTTTCAATCTGAAATCCCCACTCTGCAATCTGCAATCCGAAGACCCCCACCAATCGCGTTGCTCATGGTGGGGCTTGAATTGATGCACGCAGTTCGGCATCTGTTGGGCAAAGCGAGGCTTTCGCGCATGGAAGTGCAGCTGCTGCACGGCTTGGCGAGGCAGATGCGCTGGATTGTCGCGAATTCTCCGAAAAAAACGGCGGAGGAGTCTGGGAATTCGTGAGGGATGTGCCAGAATAGTTTGCAGCTGACCTTGACACGCTGAACTTCCGGCGTGTCAAGGGAAATGTCACCTACCATCGAGCCGTCATGCTGCGAACCATCGTCCCTTGGTTGGCGCTGTTGCTGCTGGCAGTTCCCGCGTCCGGCCAGGACGCCGACCTCGCGAAATCACTTCGCGATTCCGCCGGCCTGCGCGTCTTCGCGAACGACTCGGCCGAGATGAAGGCGCATCACGGCGAGCTGAACCGGCTGCGCGACAAAGTCCATCTCGACGACCGCGAGGCGTGGAGCAAGGTCACGACGAAAGCCGAGTGGGAAACCTTCCGAGATGCACGCATCGCGTCACTTCGCAAACTGCTCGGCCCCTGGCACAAGGGGCCGGCCCAGAATCCCAAGTCGCTCGTCACCAGGAAGATCGTCGGCGACGGCTTCGTCATCGAGAACGTCGTCTACGAGGGGCATCGCGGTTACCATGTGACCGCGAACCTCTACTCCCCCGCGAAGCCGACCGACGCGATGCCGGGCTTCGTCATCGTCCACAGCCACCACAACGCCAAGACGCAGGGCGAGCTGCAGGACATGGGCATCAACTGGGCCAGGCGAGGCTGCTTGGTCCTCGTCCCCGACATGCTCGGCCACGGCGAACGCCGACAGCACCCGTTCATCGACGCCAAGAGCTTTCCCGAGCCGTTCAAGGTCGGCAGGCAGGACTACTACTTCCGCTACAACGTCAATTTGCAGCTCACCGTCGTCGATGAAACCCTCATCGGCTGGATGGCGGGCGACCTGATGAACGGCGTCAGCCTGCTCCTCAACAAGCCCGGCATCGACGCCAAGAAAATCGTCCTGCTCGGCTCCGTCGCCGGCGGCGGCGACCCGGCGGCCGTCACCGCCGCCCTCGATTCCCGCATCGCCGCCGTCGCGCCGTTCAACTTCGGCGGCCCGCAGCCCGAAACCAAGCATCCGCTCCCCGACGACGCCGAGACCAGCTTCAACTACTTCGGCGGCGGCTACTGGGAATCGACCCGCAACCTCGTCCGCTCCGGCAGCGGCGGCTACCTCCCCTGGGTCATCGTCGGTTCGGTCGCCCCGCGCGGGCTGATCTATAGCCACGAGTTCGCCTGGGACCGCGAGCGCGACCCGGTCTGGAAACGCCTCGAAAAAATCTACGGCTTCTACGACGCCAAGGACAAGCTGAGCTTCGCGACCGGGCGAGGCGGCTTGTCAGGTCGACCCCCCGAAGCGACCCACTGCGACAACATCGGCCCCGAACACCGCAAGCCGATGTACCCGACCTTGCAGAAGTGGTTCGGCATCGCCCCGCCGGAAGCGGAGAACACCAAGCGCTACCCCGGCAGCGAATTGCAGTGCCTCACCGACGAGGCCCGCAAGCAGTTCGAGGTGCGACCGTTGCAGGTTAATCTAAATGGCAGCATGCGAAAGTTTTGGCAGGAAGTGTACGATCAGCCGAAGTTGCAAGAGGAAATCGTCGAATCGAAGCTGCTTCTCGACGAAGTGAAGGACGGCGTTACCTGGCAGCGGTTCTCGGTCGTTTCCAAGAACGATCCGTTGGCCGCGATTCCCGTACTGTGGCTGAAGCCCGTGAAGGCTCAAGCGAAGGAAGTCGTCGTCGCGTTCGCCCTCGAAGGGAAGGCGGGCTTCCTCAAACATCACGCCGAGACGATTTCGCTGCTGCTGAAAAACGGCGTCTCGGTCTGCCTGCCCGACCTGCGCGGCACCGGTGAGCTGCGGACGTTCGGCGAAGGGCGTGGTCGCACCAGCGCAAGCACGTCGGTATCCGCGACCCTGGAGATGCACGGCCGCGCGGTGTGCGGCCAGCAGCTCTTCGACCTGCAATGCGTGCTTGCGATGGTTGCCAAGCACAACTATCGCAAGGCCGCGCTGTGGGGCGAGTCGTTCGCGGCGCCCCATGTGGGGCGTGATTCGCCGTATGACGTGGCGAAACCGCCTCGCTTGGGCGAACCGGGCGCGGCGCTACTCGCGTTGCATGCGGCACGCGGACTGCCTGCGCTGAAGCCGTGCGCGGTTTGTGCGCGCGGCTCGGTCACGCGCACTGACGCTCTGCTGAAATCGCCGTTCCTCCATCTGCCGCACGACGCGATCGTCACGATCCGGCTTGCCGGACTGGAGGAATTGGGGGGCAGCTATCAACCCGCGACAGGGATCGCGCTGCTGCTGGAAGGCTGCATCGATGGCTCGAACCGGCGCTACAGCGAGCTGTCCCTCGGCCAGGAATTCACCCAGTTGCGGAAGCAAGTCGCGCGGCTGCGCATCCGCGCGGAGATGTCGGCGCCGGCGGCGCTCGCGGAATGGTTCACCACGGAACTGCGACGCGGTTCGGAAGACAAGGAGGACAAGAAACGATGATCTGCTCCACCTGCTACGGCAAACGATGGTTCTTCTACCTCGGCAAGCTGCTCCCCTGCCCGGAATGCGAGGCGCGCGGCGAAGTCCACTGCTGCGAAGGCCTGCAGGAACAGCCCGAAGCCGCCGACACCGCCGCTGCGGACCGCGAAGCGACGCCCGACCACGCCGAGGCGTCGTGAGCGCGACTGCGGCTCGGCTTCGTAGGATGTACACGTCGTGCCTGGCGCCAACCCACGTTCTCGGATACCCGTTGACCCATGACCACAGAAAAGCGACGCAAGAAGCCGGTAGAAATCTCGCTGATCGGCGAGGTCGACGACTGGGAGGACGACGTGGTCAAGGCGATCCTGGAGATGTCTCCCGGTTCCGACTGCGTCTTCTACATGGACTCGATGGGGGGCAGCGTCTACGGCGCCGTGGCCGTTGCCACGCTCATGAAGCTGCGCAAGATCAACGGGACGGCCATCGTCCTCGGCGAGTGCTCCTCGGCGTGCCTGCTGCTGCTGGCGGCCTGCTCCAAACGGCTGGTGACGCGTTACAGCACGCTGCTGTTCCACCGCATGCGCTGGCAGAGCGACAAGCGCGTCGAGTCGCG
>JAYSSW010000658.1:0-7528 GCA_043720335.1 Planctomycetia bacterium | reverse complement strand
CAACTTCCGATCAGCCCAGCAAGACTCCCTCGGCAAAACCACCGGATTCCAGTCTACTCGCGCAAAACCCGCACTTCTAGCCCTGTCGCGGGCCGTTGGAAACAAATAGTCGCGAAGCAAGCTTTCATTTTGGCAGGAAGCCCGTCGCACCGATACTTGTCTTGACAACCATTGTCGCGAGGCGTATCATTCCTTCCATGACGAGCACCCGCACGCGAACAACTGGCCGCGACCTTCGCTTCGACTCGCTTGAGCAGGAGGCGTTCCTCAGCCTCTGGCGCACCTACGACCGGCTGCGCGCACTCGAGGACGAGCTGTTCGGCCGCTATGAGCTGTCGCCGCAGCAGTACAACGTGCTGCGTCTTTTGAAAGCGGAGCATCCCGACCCGCTGCCGACGCTCGCCCTGGCCGACCGGCTGGTGTCGCGGGCGCCCGACATCACGCGCATGCTCGACAAGCTGGAGCAGCGTGATCTCATCCAACGAACCCGGCCGCCGACCGACCGCCGCACCGTGCTGGTCGGCGTCACCGTGGCCGGGCTGGCGCTCGTCGATGAAATCTCCGCCCCGCTGCGCGACTGCCACGAAAGGCAGATCGGCCATCTCGGCGGCGCCGACCTCAAGAAGCTCGTATCGCTGCTGCACGCCGCACGGGCGCCCCACGAACCCGACAACAGCACCTGGCAATAGCCTGTTCAACGACCGGAGAACGAAACCATGATCGACTCCCTGCGAACCCATTCCGACTCCGACGTGGTCGTCATTGGCGGCGGCCCGTCCGGTTCCGCGACCGCCACCCTCATCGCTCAGCAGGGCCGCCGCGTCGAGCTGTTCGAGCGCGAGCGTTTCCCGCGCTTCCACATCGGCGAGTCGCTGATCCCGCAGACCTACCACGTCCTCAAACGCCTCAACCTGATCGACAAGATGAAGGCCAGCCACTTCACCAAGAAGTACAGCGTGCAGTTCGTCACCGAGCACGGCAAGCTGTCCGAGCCGTTCTACTTCGAGGAACACAAGCCGGAGGAGTCGTCGCAGACCTGGCAGGTGCGCCGCAGCGAGTTCGACCACCTGCTGCTCAACAACGCCCGCGACCACGGCGTCACCGTCCATGAAGGTTCCCGCGTCCTCGAAGTCCTCTTCGATGGCGACAAGGCGGTCGGCGTCCGCGTGAAGCTGGAGGACGGCACGGAGCGCGTCGTCCGCTCGAAGGTCGTCGTCGACGCCAGCGGCCAAAGCTCGCTTCTGCTCGACCGCCTCGGTCTGCGCGAGTGGGATCCCGTGCTGCGCAAGGCCGCCGTCTGGACCTACTGGAAGGGCGCCTTCCGCGACCAGGGCAAGGACGAGGGGGCGACCATCGTCCTGCAGACCCAAGGGAAGAAGGGCTGGTTCTGGTACATCCCCTTGCACGACGACATCGTCAGCGTCGGCGTCGTCGCGGGGCACGACTACCTGTTCGACGAGTCGAAGGACTTCGAGACCGTGTACAACCGCGAGGTGTCGCGCTGCCCCGGCGTGCAGCCGCGCCTCGCGGGCGCCACCCGCTGCGACGGTTTCCGCGCCCAGAAGGAATACTCGTACCGCTCGAAGCAGGCGGGCGGAAACGGCTGGGTCCTCGTCGGCGACGCCTTCGGCTTCCTCGACCCGCTCTACTCGTCCGGCGTCCTCCTCGCCCTCACGTCCGCCAGCATGGCGGCCGACGCGATCAACGAAGGCTTGGCGAAGGGCGACACCTCGACGCAGCAGCTCAACAAGTGGTTCGGGCCATACACGCAGGGCATGGAGCGCATGCGCCGGCTCGTCTGCGAGTTCTACGACGGCTTCAACTTCGGCCGCTTCGTCAAGAAGCACCCGCACCTGAAGGGCCTCGTCACCGACGTGCTGATCGGCGACCTGTTCAAAGACGACGTCGATGTGCTGTGGCCGCTGATGGACGAGATGCGCGTCGAGAAGGAAGCCTACCTCGAGCAGAAGGCCCGCGCCGAAGCCGCCGCCGTTTCCGCCTGAACCACGCCGGGGGCTTGCGAAATGAACGTCTCCTCAACGCCATCGTTGCGCTCGCCGTGGCTGGTCGCTGCCGGCTACGTTGCGACGCTCGTAGCTTGCATCGCCCTGTTCTTCGTCATTCGCCTGGTCGGTGAAGAGCTGATCGCCGTCGATGCTCCGTCGGCGGGCGGGTCGATGGCGAAAACCGCGACCGGCCAGGCCGACGTGATGCTGCACGTGCTGGCGACATTGGCGGCGGTCATCGCGCTGGGCAACCTGATGGGCCGCGCCTTCGTCCATGTCGGCCAGCCTCCGGTGATCGGCGAGGTCGTCGCGGGGATCATGCTCGGCCCGTCGCTGCTCGGCGCGGTCTGGCCGCAGGCGATGCACTTCCTGATCCCCGGCCCGGACACGGACCCGCACGGCCAGGTCGCCGCCGCGTTGAAAGCGATCGCGCAGCTCGGCGTCGTCCTCTACATGTTCCTCGTCGGCCTGCGTCTCGACACGGCCCGGCTGCGGCGCCAGGTGCGCGCCGCCATCGCCATCTCGCACGCCAGCATCGTCCTGCCGTTCATCCTCGGCGCCGGGCTGGCGCTGTGGCTCTACCCCGCCCTGTCGAATCGCGGCGTGCCGTTCACCAGCTTCGCTCTGTTCATGGGCGTCGCCATGTCGATCACCGCCTTCCCCGTGCTGGCCCGCATCCTGACCGACCGCCAGCTCGACAAGACCGACCTCGGCGTGATCGCCCTGAGCTGCGCCGCCTCCGACGACGTGACCGCGTGGTGCCTGCTTGCGCTTGTGGTGGGCGTCGCCCAGGCGCAGGTCGGCTCGGCGCTGCTCGTCGGCGCGGGGGCGCTGCTTTTCATCGCCGCGATGTTCCTCGTCGTGCGGCCCATCGTTCATTGGCTGTCGCGCAAGCACGACGACGGCCCGCTGCATCCGCTGCTGCTGCCAGGCGTGACGCTGGCGCTGATCGTGTCGGCGCTGGCGACCGAGGCGATCGGGGTGCACGCGGTGTTCGGCGCGTTCCTTCTCGGCGCCGTGATCCCGCACGAGAGCCGGATCGCCCGCGAGTTCACCAAGCGAGCGCACGACCTGACGACCGTGCTGCTGCTGCCGGCGTTCTTCGCGATCACCGGCATGAACACGCGCATCGGCCTGATCGACGGCTGGCGGAACTGGCTGATGTGCGGCGCCATCGTCGTCGTCGCCACCGTCGGCAAGTTCGGCGGCACGCTCGCGGCGGCGAGGCTCACCGGACTCGACTGGCGCACCTCCGCCTCGCTCGGTGTGCTGATGAACACGCGCGGCCTGATGGAGCTGATCGTGCTGAACATCGGCCTGGGCTTGGGCGTCATCTCGCCGACGCTGTTCGCGATGATGGTGCTGATGGCGCTGGCGACGACGCTGGCGACCTCGCCGGCGCTGCGTTGGCTGCTGCCGAGGGACGCGGTCAATCCGCCGACCGCAGCGTGACGCGGCGCAGGTCCATCACGGCGGCGCCCGGCTTCGTCTTCGCGCGAACGGTCAACGTGTGCCGGCCCGGCGCGTCGAAAGTCATGGCGCCGATCACGCGCGGGACAAAGCGCTGGAAGTGGCCGGTCTCCTCGACCTTGAACAGCAGCGCCTGCTTGCCGACGGCGATTTCGACCTCGGCCCCGCCGCTTCCCTTGCCGCACGCTTGCAGGACGACGACCTCGAATGTGCCGGCGTGTGGCACTTCCAACGTCCATTCGGCCCAGTCGTCCTTCACCACCCAGAAACCGAGCGTGTCCTTCTGCGGCGGCATCTCGTAGTTGAGCTTGCTGCCATGAACCTTGGCGTCGCGGGCGTGCAGGATCACCGCGCCGGCGCCGGCCTGGCCTCCCGCCTTCTTCGCGGTCGGCACGACTTCGTTCATGAGCTTGCGCCAGTCCGCGAGCTTCGTCGCCATCGTCTCGGCCTTGTCGTCCGCGACGAGCTGCGACACGTCGGTCTGCTGGTAGAGCGCGCGCCACAGCTTGCCGTTGTACTTCGGGTTGGCCGTGTTCTCCTGGGCGCCGACCTCGCGCCGCCACTTCTCGAGCTTGCCGCGCAGGTCGGCGACGCGGCCCGGCTCCTGCGCCGCGAGGTCGTGTTTCTCGCCCTCGTCCTTGGCCAGATCGAACAGCTCACAGCGGCCGTCCTCATAATGTTCGATCAGCTTCCACGCCCCGTCGCGGATCGCCCCGGCCGGTCGGCTTCCCTGGTTCATGTAGTGCGGCTGATGCCAGAACAACGGCCGAGGCGGCGGCGCTTTGCCCTGCGTCAGCAGGCCGACCAGGCTCACGCCGTCGAACGTTTCCTTCGACGCCAGCCCGGCGACTTCGAGCAGCGTCGGCGTCCAGTCGGCGCTGATGACCGGCGTCGTGACATCTTCGCCTGGCTTCGTCTTGCCCGGCCAGCGGACGAGGAGCGGGATGCGGACGCCGGCTTCGTAGAGGAAGCCCTTGCCGCCGCGCAGCACGCGGTGCCGGGTCGCCGGCGTGCGGGCGCCTTCGAGCACGTGCAGGCCGCCGTTGTCGGACGTGAAGACGACGATCGTGTTGTCGGCGATGCCCAGTTCGTCGAGCTTGGCGAGCAGCCGACCGACGCTCTCGTCGAGCGTTTCGATCATCGCCGCGTAGACCGGGTTGAAGGCGTTCTTGTGCTTCTCGATCAGCTCCGCCTTGGCGACGAGCGGGATGTGCGGGTTGTTGTGCGCGAGGTAGAGGAAGAACGGCTTCGCCTGGTTCGCCTCGATGAACTCGATCGCCTTGGTGGTCAGCTCGTGCTCGCCCTTGCCCCCTTCGGTCGCGGAGGGCTTGGTGAGCGCGGTGCCTGGGAAATACATGTCGAAGCCACGGTCGGTCGGCAGCGACCCCTTGCCGCCGAGGTGCCATTTGCCGATGCACGCGGAGACGTAGCCGGCCATCTTCAAGCGCTGGGCGATCGTGATCTCGCCCGCCGGCAACTGCTGCTCGATGGTCGGATGCAGCAATAGTTGCGAAGGCGCGTCAGGCCGGCCCGGCAGGAACGTGGTCAGCTTCAGCCGCGCCGGCGACTTGCCCGTCATGATCGCCGCCCGCGTCGGCGAGCAGACCGACTGCGCGCTGTACGCCGTCGTGAAGCGCAGCCCCTGCTTGGCGAGCTTGTCGAGGTTCGGCGTCGCGTGCTCGCTGCGGCCGTAGCAGCCGAGGTCGTCGACGCCAAGATCGTCGGCGATGATGAAGACGATGTTGGGCCGCTTCGCCGATTCCTGAGCGGCCGCGCGGCTCGTCAGCGCCGAGACAAGCACCAGGAGCAGCGCGAACCGCAAATGTCGCATGAGAAGCATGGAAGAGCATCCTGAAAGGAAACGGTCAGAAATCGCGCGTGTAGCCCGCCGTCCAGCCGCCGTCGACGGTGAGGATGTGGCCGTTCATGTAGCTGTTCTCCGGGTCGGCGAGGAACAGGGCGGCGACGGCGATCTCGTCGACGTTGCCGGGCCGGCCGAGCGGGACGTGGTCGAGCATCCGCTGCACCGCCTCGCGGAACAGCCCGTCGTCGCCGTAGAACAAGCGGCGCGTTCCTTCGGTCAGCGTCGATCCCGGCGCGATGCCGTTGACCAGGATGCCCGCCGGCCCCAGTTCCAACGCCATCGACTTCGTCAGGTTCACGACCCCCGCCTTGGCAGCGACATAGGCGCACTGCAACCGCAACGGCACCAGGCCGACGATCGACGCGATGTTGATGATCCGCCCGGCGCCCTGCTTCCGCATCACGACCGCCGCCGCCCGGCTCATCTCGTACAGCCCCGTCAGGTCGACGGCGATGATCTTGTCCCATTCGTCGCGCGGGAACTGGTCGATGGGGACGCGGTGCGTCAGCGTGTTGATGCCCGCGTTGTTGACGAGGATGTCGAGCCGGCCGAACTCGGCGATGGTCCGCGCAATGACCGCGTTGATCTGCTCGCTGTTCGTCACGTCGAGCGGCAGCCCGATGCAGCCCGCGTGCGCCGACGCGGCCGACTTCGCGCCGTCGGCGTCGATGTCACTGAAGACGACGCGGCTGCCATTGGCCGCGAGGCGGTTCGCGATCGCTTGGCCGATCCCGCGCGCCGCCCCGGTGACGAGGCTCACTTTTCCCGAAAGGTCGCTTTGCATGTCGGCTCCGATTTTCGTGGATTCGTGGTCCGCCTGGCTGCTGCGTTCGCGAAACCGCAAGCGTGCTTCAGCCCATCAGCCACGGGGCGGGGTTCTCGATGGCTTGCGTCACGGTTTGCAGGAAGCGCGCCGCCGGCGCGCCGTCGACGATGCGGTGATCGAACGTCAGGCTCAGCGTCACAAGCTCGCGCGGTGTCACCTTGTCGTCGATGAAGACCGGCACGCGCCGCACCCGGCCGATGCCCAGGATGGCGCATTCGGGGTGGTTGATGACCGGCGTGAAGGCGTCGATGCCGAGCATGCCAAGATTGGTGACGGTGAAGACGCCGCCCTGCAGATCCTTGCTCGACAGCCTGCCGAGCCGGGCACGTTCGACCAAGTCGCGCGACCGCGCGGCGATCTGCTTGAGCGGCAGCGTGGCGGCGTCATGGATGACCGGCACCAGCAGCCCCGCGTCGGTGTCGACCGCGACGCCCACATGAATCGCGCCGGGCAGCACGAGATGATCCTCGCCCCAGCGCGCGGCCAACAGCGGATGCTTCAGCAGCGCCAGCGCGGTCAACTTCACGAAGAAGTCGTTCAAGCTCGGCACGTCGCCCGGCTGGCTCTTGAACTGCGCACGCAGGCTGACGAGGTTCGTCGCGTCGATGGTCGTCGTCAGCGTGACCGGCACCGTCGCCTGCCGACTCTTGACGAGCCGTTCCGCGATGGTCCGCCGCGTCGGCGAAAGCGGCGCCACGTTCCCGCGCGGCTGCTGCGCCATCGCCGCGCGCACGTCACGTTCACGAATCCGCCCGCCCGCCCCGCTGCCGTTGAGCGACTTCCAATCGACGCCGAGTTCCTTCGCCACCCGCCGCGCCCGCGGCGAAGCCTTGGCGGCATCATGGTTCGCTTCGCGGGGCGCACTCGCAACTGGAACAGCCACGGACGGCGCCGCTGCCTTCACTTCCGCAATCGGAGATCCGAGATCTGCAATCTCCAATCCTTCTTCGCCTGTCTGGAGCAGATGCCCGATGATCGCGGAGACGAGGACGTTGTCGCCCTCCTTGGGGCCGCCGGGGGTGATGCGCAGCACGCCGGCGTCGAGGCATTCGATGTCCTCGGCCGCCTTCTCGCTTTCGAGGCGGTAGAGCATGTCGCCGGGCCGGACGGTGTCGCCGTCGCGTTTGAGCCAGCCGAGGAAGACGCCTTCCTCCATGTTCCAGCCGAGCCGGGCGATCGTGATGGGAATGGGCATGTCGGTTCCTTCAGCGAGGTCGATGATTTGCGTGTTGGCAGAACCTGGTCTCCGCGAGGTTCTGCCGCTCCCTACCGGTCAATGGCACTCGTTTTAACTTTCGGCCACAGGCCTGGGCGTGGGCAGCTTCCTTTTTTTGAACTGGTTCGCTTTTGGGCGGCGGGGAT
>JAYSSW010000657.1:0-1572 GCA_043720335.1 Planctomycetia bacterium | reverse complement strand
GGAAAGCATCGCGCAGAAACGCCAGCTCTGCGGCTGGGACCTCCGCTTCCTGCTCGAAGTTCTTGCCGGATCAGCCATTTAGTAGCAGCTGGCCCTGGCGTTGCACCGATCGCACGTCACCGGGAGCTTCCTTGATGGACCGCTTGCGCCGACCTCCGGGGCCGAAGGGCCATTGGCTGAGCGGCAACCTGCCCGACTTCCGCCGCGATCGGCTCGGGTTCTTCACCCGCTGCGCCCGCGAGCACGGCGACTTCGTCTCGGTTCGTTTCGCCCTTCGCCGGGTCTATCTCCTGTTCCATCCCGACCTGATCGAAGACGTGCTGGTCACGCAGAACCAGTGCTTCATCAAGCACTTCGCCCTGCGCATGAACCCGCTCGTGCTGGGGAAGGGGCTGCTCACCAGCGAGGGCGATTTCTGGCTCAAGCAGCGCCGGCTCATCCAGCCCGTCTTCAACCGCAGCCGCATCGCCAGCTACGCCCCCGCCATGACACAGGCCGCCCAGCGCGTCGTCGCCGACTGGAAGGACGGGGAGCCGCGCAACATGCTCGCCGAGATGATGCGCGTCACGCTGATGATCGCCGCCAAGACGTTGTTCGACGCCGAGGTCGGCAAGGAGACGCAACAGGTCGTCGCGGCGCTCGACTACTTGCAGGACAACTTCCTGAAGCGGTTCAACCGCATGTTCTCGCCGCCGGTCTGGGTGCCGACGCCGGGCAATCTGCGGCTGCGCCGGGCGGTGCGCCAGCTCGACGACATCCTCTACGGCTTCATCCGCCAGCGCCGCCAGGACAACACCGACCACGGCGACCTGCTCTCGCTGCTGCTGCAAGCGCGCGACGACGACGGCGGCTGCATGACCGACCGCCAACTGCGCGACGAGGCGATGACGCTGTTCCTCGCGGGCCATGAAACGACCGCGCTCGTCCTGTCGTGGGCGTGGTGCCTGCTGGCCCAGAACCCGCAGGCGGCGGCGAAACTGCACGCCGAGATCGACGATGTGCTGCAAGGCCGCGAACCGACCTCCGACGACGTTCCCCGCTTGAAGGTCACGGAAGCGGTGATCCTTGAATCGATGCGGCTCTATCCGCCCGCGTACATGGTGGGCCGCGAAGCGATCGCCGACTGCGAAGTCGGCGGCTACCCGGTCCCGCGCGGCATGACCTTGTTCATGCCTGAATGGGTTGTCCAGCGCGACCCGCGATTCTTTCCCGAACCGGAGCAATTCCGCCCCGAGCGCTGGCAGGAGGAACGCATCAAGCAGATGCCGAAGTTCGCGTACTTCCCCTTCGGAGGCGGGCCTCGCCTCTGCATCGGCAACACCTTCGCGATGATGGAGATGGTGCTCGTCCTCGCCGTCATCGCCCAGCGCTTCCACTTCCGCATGCAGCCCGGCGCCGTCGTGACGCCGCTGCCGACCTTCACGCTGCGGCCGACGAATGGCATCCCTGGCGTGATCTCAGTGCGCGGGTAAATGCATTGGAACCACGAAGGAGCACGAAGGGACAGCAAGAAAGACAGGGAAGGGGAGTCAGAGCAGTGGCGAGCCGAGCCCCGTGAGGGGCCGGGTTATG
>JAYSSW010000656.1:0-3591 GCA_043720335.1 Planctomycetia bacterium | reverse complement strand
ATGTCCCCTCACCCTCGGTCCCTCTCCCCGTAAGGGGGAGAGGGATGCCCACGTCTCGGCGCAACCACGCGGTTGCTTTGGGTTGATGGTTCCCCCCTCACACCGCGCCGCGCAGCTTGCTCCACGCGCGCTCGACCGCCGACTCCACCCTCGGCGCCAGCGCCAGCCGCGTCGCCGTCTTCGCCAGCTCGGCCAGCGGCGTGAACGGGATCGTCCGCGGCGCCTCCTCCTTCGGCACCTGAAGGATCTCCGCCCAGTGTTGAGGGAGCAACTGCGGCAGCGACTTCGCCACCTCCGAGACCACCGCGTTCGGCTGCATCGGCAGCCAGCAGCAGGCGTACTCCGCCAGCAGCCATTCCTCGATCACGTAGCGCACCTTCGCCCAGGCGGGCCGCTGCGAAACCTCGTCTGGCGTCGGCGCCCGCAGCTTCAGCGGGATGAAGCCGATGCTCTTGCCGCGCAGCAGCCCCGCACGCACCAGTTCGAACGCCCGGTCCGGCGGCCAGTCGCCCGGCCACGCCTCCGGCTTCGGCGGATAGTGCGTCTTCGCCTTCACGCCGACCAGCGTCCCCTCGCGCACCTTTTTGCGCCACAGCGAACGCCCGACGGGAGGCTCGTCGTAGTGGTGGTTCAGCGTGACGATGGGGTTGAGCTGGAAGTGGGCGTCGTCCATGCCGCGCGCCAGCACCACGTCGCCGACGCGGTCGGGCGATTCCTCGGTGATCCACGACACGTCGGCCCGTTCGCCGGGCTGAAGCTCGGTGACGCCGCGATCGAAGGCGAGCCGTCGCAGCCCGAAGGCGTCGTCGTTGGGAAGCCCGCGCAGCCTGGCTTCGAGCGCCTTGGCCTGGCGGTCCATCATGGGCAGCCCGAACGGGCCTTCCGTGTCGAAGTGCGCTTTCGCGAAGGTGGGCATGGGACCGCTCCAATTGCAGATCGCAGATCGCAAATTTCAGATTGGAAAACGCGGCGCCAAGCCCCACCATGAGCAACGCGATTGGTGGGGGTCGAACCGCGCGCCGACTCACCCCCAGGAATCGCTTCGCTCATCCTGGGGCTTGGCGCTGACGATTCTCACCCGCCCCGCCTCGGCGTCTCGCCCCACGCCACCGGCGGCAGGCCGCGCGACGCGCGCACCTCGTTGATGGTGCGGACCCCGTAGCGCAGGTCCGCCTGCTCCTGCTGCAACGCGAACTGCTGGTTCGCCGGCGTCGGGTCGGGCGTGTGGAAGAACAGCCGGCCCGTCGCGTCGTAGAGCGGCAACAGTTGTTCATTGAGCTTCTCGTCGCGCCGACGCAGCCGGGGCAGGATCGCCAGCGTCTTGTGCAAATGGTCCGCCGCCTGAAGGTTCGCCAGGTTCGTGTCGCCGCTCAGGAACGGCAGCGGAACGTGAAAAGCGTTGGCGATGTCCTCCTTGGTCGCCCGGATGTCGGCCAGCGCCGCCAGATCGCCCATCGACTGCGACAGGAGCGTCACGCGCAGCGCGGAGTCCGACACCAGCGCCTTGCCCTGCCCGCCGCGCGTGAACTTCTGGTGCCACTGCCGTTCCAGCCGATCGCGCTCGTCGGGGCTGATCGGCTCGTCGGGCGTGAGCACCACGCTCGGCAGGCCGTGGTTGTCGTACAGGCTCCGTTTCAGGGCCGCGTACTCGGAAGTAAGTGCTGCTTGCTCGAAGCACGCCCGCAGCGGACTCAATCCACTTCGATAAGGATCGTGCGGGTCGGGGAAGCGGAAATGGATCACGCGCTCCGGCGGCAGGCTCTGCGTGTTCTGCCCGCGATACTCGTAGAAGTCGACCAAATTTGCACTGTTGCTGGCCCGGCGCGGCGTCACCAGCTGCGATGGCAGGATCCAGATCGTGTTGGGGATGTCGAGCACCGGGTCGAAGTCGAGCAGCCAGTACGCCGAGCCGTGCGATTCGAGGTACAGCTCGGTCAGCTCCCACAGGTCGAAATGGTTGTGGACCGGGTTGACCTGGCGGAACAGCGTCAGCACCGGATGCGCCATCACCTCTTCCACGTCGTGCGTCGCCTGCCCGCGCAGCTGCGACTTGAGCTGCGACGGCGCCGCTCGAACCGCGCAGCGCGGCCTGGGCTGCGTCGGCGAAGTCGTCACGAACAAACGCGGCGGATGGGCGGCGCAGGTCGAGGAGTTGATCGACGCGCAGCTCCAGGCGGTGTTCTTCAGCTCCCCGAGGAGTTCGGTGGGCGAAGGCGCCCGACGACGACGGTAGGCGTCGAGCGCGAACGGCGACGACGCGGGCGCCAGCGAAGCCGGCGCGGTTTTGCGCGCGAGCCAGCGCGCAAACGAGTGCAAGGTGGTGTTCATGGTAGATGAGTGGGCGAAAAATCGACGGAAAGAAGGTTCCGAAGAGACAGGCTGGGACACCCGTCATTAGTGTTCATTAGTTCACTAACTGAATCCTAGCAGATGGGCCGATTTCGCACAAGTCGAGTTGGCGAAAATTCCGCCGGAATTTTTTCGAGGCCGTCCTGCGGCGATCCGCCAGCATTCCGCTTGCCTAGCGGGGTGGACGCCGGTAGGGTGACTCGCGGCTCGCAGTTGTGCCCTGTGCAGCCAGGAACGGGCATGCCGGGAATTTGGCTGTTTTCGACGCGAAGTTAACGGGTATACTGGTTCGGAGGGATGCATGGGGAAAACGAAGAAAAAGTCCCCGTCGCCCCCCACTGCTCCGGAGCTTCCGCAGATCCACGAGGCGACGCTTGGGGGCAATGGGGCTGTGGTCAAGGGACCGGCGATAACCCAGGCACAGGCGGAAGCCAGAAGGCGAGCAGGTCAGGACGTTGTCGTGTGCGGGTCGAACCTTGCCGCGAACCGGCGATTGGCGGGGCAAATCGAGCGAAACGCCAACAGCACCGCCAAGCTCTGCCCGCCCCATGCGAACGCGGGGATTCGCGCCCTGCCGCACTTCCAGCCCGATCCCAGACCGCCCGACGGGCACACGTTCTATGAAACGCCAAACCGCAAAGCCTGCTGAGACCATCATGCGATTCTTCACTCCTGAACTATATGCTCGCTTCAACTCCTCCAACGACGACGAAGCGGATCAAACGAACGAAGATTGGGAGTCCGCCCTCCTGGAATATCAAAAGCACCTGGACGACAACAAAGACCACATGCCCGCCCAGGTCAAGCAATTGACCGAACTCAACCTCCATGACGCGGAGTTGCTGGCCTGCGACCAAGCCGTGGCACTCCAAGGGCTGCTGGAAACAGGCTCTGTCGAATCACTTCCGTGCCAACTTGCGATCGCGGTCGTGTCGGTGAAGCAGGACGGACGCTTTGTGTCGCTGATCTATACCCTCTCGGGTCGCCTTCACGAAGACCCCGCGCCGAAGAACTGGTCGTTCTCCAAGTTCCGCACTCACTGGCTATACGACGAGGTCGATGTTGTCCCGGAGCAGCCGGGCAGGTTCCTTCATCGGGTGCTTCTGAGCGATGGCCGGATCATCCAGATTCCCTTCGTCTCCGTTTTCATCCAGTGCTTTTCGCTGTCGCCACCAGCGGAGGGCGTCAAGGTCCGCCAGAGCGCCTGACGGCCTGCCGCTGGCGTCCTGGCCGCGATTCCGC
>JAYSSW010000655.1:0-3591 GCA_043720335.1 Planctomycetia bacterium | reverse complement strand
GGCGCCTTGCAGCAGCTTCTGCTTCTGGAAGCGGGTGAGCTTGCCTTGCTCGACAAGGTAGTCGGCGACCCGAGAAGCATCCTCGCGCTGGTCCTTCGGCAGCTTCCGCAGCGAGGCCTGCAGCCCGTCGCGGTCCAGCAGCCCGCTGCGCAGCACCGCCCGCAAGAACTGGTCCACCGCAACGGCCATGCCCGCTCCCCGGATCCGCGAACTACTCGTCTCCAGGTCTTTCTATGGCGTCGTCCAGGTCGGGGCGGCCCAGGTCGCCTTTTTCGAGGTCGTCGAAGAACGGCTCCTCGTCGCGGCGCTTCACGTCGGCCTTCGTCTCTTTCGGCGTTTTCGACGAATCCGCTGGCTTGCCCGCCTCCGCCGTTCCCTTGCCACGTCCGGCGCGGCGTCGGCGCTTCTTCAGCGGGGCCGCCGCCGCCGCCGCCTCGACCTCCTCGGGCTTCAACTCCTCCGCGAAGCGAGTAACCACATACGTTCGGCTGCGCTTGTCGATCTCCAGTTCCAGCAGCCCTTCCTTCTGCGCGTCCTCCAGCAGCTCGCTGAACGTGCGGTAGCCGTGGTACGTCTCGTTGAACGACGGCTTCTTGCGCTTCATCGTGTCCTTGATCATCGACGACCACAGGACCTCCTTGTTCTCGCGCCGCAGCGCGAGCATCGACTCCATCAATAGCGCAAATGCTTTCCGCTTCGTCTCCGGCATCGTCGCGGGGAGCGATGGTGAAAGAGCCGGCTCCTTGCCGAGGTCCTCGTAGTAGATGAACTCGTCGCAGTTGTCGCGCAGCAGCGCGGAGGTGGAGTCCTGCGTCCCCAGGCCGATGACGTGCTTGCCGTTCTCCTTCAGCTTCGAGACGAGCGGCGAGAAGTCGGAGTCGCCCGACAGGATGACGAACGTGTTGATGTGGTCCTTCGAGAAGGCCATGTCCATCGCGTCGACGCACAGGCGGATGTCGGCCGAGTTCTTGCCGGTCTGCGAGCGTTTGGGGATCTCGATCAGTTCGATGGCCGCCTCGTGCAGCGGCTGCGTGTAAGCGCTGAATCGGCTCCAGTCGGCGTACGCCTTCTTGACGACGACCTTCCCTTTCTCGACCAGTCGCTCCAGCACGCGGTTGATGTCGAAACGGTCGCGCCGGCCCTGAAAGCCGAGAGCAAGGTTCTCGAAGTCGATGAAGATCGCCAGCGAGCGGTCGTTGTCGGGCATGCGGGTCTCGTTGCGTTGGGAAGGCGCTGACAGAAAGCCCAGGGACAGCCGTCCCTGGGGATGATACGTCATTTCTCGATCTGCCACTGCTCGTTGAACAGGCCCGCGACGACCGGCTCGCCGTTCTTCGCGTCGATGCGCAGGATCGCGTAGTCGCCCAGGCGCGGGAACAGCAGCGCATTGGTCTTGGCGTAGTCGTCGCTGGGGAAGGTGTGGCCCGTGTTCAGCACGACATAGCGCCGAGGGTTCAGCGGGTTCGGATAGACCAGCATCGGCACATGCTCGCGCGCGGCGTGCTGCTTGCCCGCGAACGTGATCGTCTCCTTGGTCCACGACAGGGGCAGCCCTTCGAGCGCTTTCGACAACTGCGAGTTCGACGACGGGTCGCCGAACAGCACGAGATGCTTGCGGGCGATGTCGTCCTTGGTCACGTCGGCGTCGTTCTTGATCGGCAGCGTGCCTCGGAAATGCTTCGACCAGTCGGCCTGGAACTGGGCGAGCCGGGCGTCGGCGAACTTCCGGGTCGCGTCGTGCCACGGCCTGCCGGTGCCGCGCACGCAGAGGAACCCTTCGGTGAAGGCGTCGTCGATGGGGCCTTGCAAGCCGTGCGCTTTCCGCAGGCCCGCAGGCAACGGGTCCGCGCGCCACGCTCCTTTGACCTTGGAAAGCGTGACGATGCCGGTGTTGACTTTGACTTGCAGCGATTGGCCGTCGATCACGACGTTCGCCGTCTCCGATTTCATGCGCGGGCGCAGATCGAACTTCAATGCCTGCACGTTCGCGGTCGTGGCGACGATCCCCTTGTCGGTCCATTCGGACAGAACGGACGCCTTGGTATAGTGCTTCTCCAGGCCGACGATCTCGATGCCGTCGCAGCTTGGATACTTGGTCGTGTAGGTGACGAACGACACCTTGTCCGGGTTGGCGATCCGGCCTGTCGCAGCGTGCTTGGAGTAGAGCTGGTTCGCCTTGTCGAACCACGCGGCCGGGAACGTGTGGGCTAGATCCGGCGCGACGAGATGCGTCATCGGGATGCCAAGCTTTTTGAGCCTCGCCTCGATGTTGTCGGCGGCGGCTTTCTGTGCGTCCTTCTCGCCGGAGTAGGCGACGATGGGGACGCTGGCGGCGTTCTCGGCGTAGTCGATCGCGTCGTAGATTTTCAGGCACGCTTCCTGGTAGGCGGGGAGCGGCTGGGGGAACTTGACGTAGCCATGCGTGGTGGTGAAGCCGGCGCCGGGGCCGATCACGCACCACTTGTCGGGATGGTGCAGGCCGAGATGCCAGGCGCCCGCGCCCCCCATCGAGAACCCGCGAAGGACGACGCGGCGCGGATCAATCGACTTGCGGCAACCCCAGGTCGTTTCCGTCGAGAGGAAATGCTCGATGGCTTCGAGCACGTCAGTTTCGCCGGCCCAGCGGTAGGCGTTGTTGCCTCGGCCGAAGATGTCGAGCTGAACATAGTCCTGCTTCGCGGGAACCTTGCGCGTGCCGTTGTTCGCGTTGAGGAACTTGACCTCGGTGAGCGACGAGTCGCGGCCGTGCAGCACCACGTCGAGGCGCCACTTCTTCGCCGGATCCTCGCTGAATCCGTGGGGATAGGTGACCGCGTAGGGCTGCGCGGTGCCGTCGATCCGCGAGCGGTAGCCGCGCAGGACGACCTTGCCGCTGGGCTGCGCCAGCCACGGTGCCGCCGCCTTCGTCACCGATTTGGCACGGGCGATCCCGCGATCCAACGTGTCGAGCGTCCAGGCGGCGCTGTCCTTGTGGTAGAACTCGCGGTGGAGCAGCATCATCTCGGCCGCGCGGTGGTAGACCTCGATTTCGACGAGGATGTCGTCGGGAATGTCTTTTTTGCGCAGCGCTTCAAGCTCGGTGTTGAGCAGGGCCATCTTGGCGCGGATCGCCTGGATCGTTTCTTCGGGGGGCGGCTTGGTGCCGGGCGGGTCGAACTTCTGCTGGCCCCATGTTTGCGGCGCGATCATCGCTGCCAAACAACCGGAGAGGATCGTCAAAAGAAGAAGCCGAGCCATGCGCCTGCGTCCTTCATGAAGGAAACCCCGTTCGTTCAACGCCATGACAATACGGGCATGTGAACCGCGATCCAAGACAATTTCAACGACCCCCAGGAATCGCTGCGCTCATCCTGGGGCTTGGCGTTCATGAAAATAGAACGGAGAAAGCTTGCCGAGCGTAGAGAATCATGGCATCTTCTTCAGGTCTCGCCTACCATGTCGTCGATGTGCCGGGGTTCCTTGACGGGTGTTCCATGCCGCCTCGCCTGCTCACGCTTGCGATTGTCCTGTTCTGGCTCACGATGACAGGACTGCTGTTCCACCACGAAATCTGGCCCCGCCTCCGCTCCGGCGAAGCTCCGCCGTTCCTCC
>JAYSSW010000654.1:0-7533 GCA_043720335.1 Planctomycetia bacterium | reverse complement strand
CCCAGGGTCGCGCAGCGCACCCTGGGAATGCTTGAGCCTTCCGGCCTCTTCCTCTACGGGGCTGCATCGCCGCTGACGTCGTGCGCGATACAACGCCTTTGGCGTAGTATACCGGGGGACTTTCCCGGCCCCAGGGTGGGCTAGCGCGACCCTGGGCTTTGTTATGCAGCACTTTCAGTGCAAAGAACGCGGCGATGTGACGATGGGGCCATTGAGATGCCGCTGGCCTGCCAGCACTTCAGGCTGGTGCAATGTCGTTGCAACCGGCAGTCGTTGGCCCTCATCGCTTTCTCATCAAGCATTTGCTGGACATCGCCGGGCGGCGCGTTACCATGTCGCTCAGGAATTCCCTCTTCGTCAACACATCCATTTGGGGAGGTTCGGACGATGCTTCGCAAACACTGGCTCGGCATCCTCGTCGGCGCGCTGCTCGCCGCCGGCTCATCCGTGCAGGCCGCCGCCGTACAGGGCGACCCGCAAATCAAGTCGATCGAGGCCATCAGTTTCGGCCCCAACGGCCTGCTCCTCATCGGGGACAGCAAGGGTGCCCAGGTCGTCGCCATCGAGACCGGCGACACCACCGCCAAGGCCTGGTCGGTCAAGGAGGTCGCCAACATCGACGAGGCGATCGCCATGCGCCTCGGCACGACCGCCAAGGACATCGAGATCAAGAAGCTGTCGGTCAACCCCGCGTCGCACAAGCTCTACATCGCGGTGCGTCTGCTCAAGAAGAACATCGACGTGCTGATGACGGTCGACAGCGAAGGCAAGCTGGCCGACCTGCCGCTCGACAACGTCAAACACACGCGCTACAGCCTGAACACCGGCGAGAAGTCGCCGGTCAACCGCATCACCGACCTGACCTACGCCGGTGAGCGCGTCCTCGTCGCCGCGCTGGCCAAGGACTCGTTCGCCAGCAAGATCTTCTCGATCAACGTGATGAAGGAGGACGGCGCCGCCACCTGCATCAGCACCGAGACCTTCCACGTCGCCCACGGCAAGTGGGAGACCAACGCCCCGATCCAGGCCGTCATCCCGTATGAAGAAGGCGGCAAGCGCTACCTCGTCGGCGCCTTCACCTGCACCCCCATCGTCAAGTACGCTCTCGAAGACCTCAAGGCCGGCGACCGCGTCAAGGGAACCACGCTCATCGAACTCGGCAACGGCAACACGCCGCGCGACATGTTCGTCTATGAGAAGGACGGCAAGAAGTTCATCCTCATGAGCACCTTCCGCATGTTCCACGCCAAGAACCCCGCCGGCCCCAGCCCCTACTGGGCCGTCCGCGTCGACTACGACCTGCTCAAGGAAACCAAGAGCGTCAACAAGGACGCCATCTGGCGCACCAAGGGCAAGGCGACCGAGTCGACCACCGACCGCGCCGTCATCGCCGACCATTTCCACGGCGCCATGCACATGGACAAGCTCAACGACACCAGCGCCGTCATCGTCCGCCAGGGCCTCAAGGGCAACGAAGGCGTCCACCTGAACGTTGTCGCCCTGCCGTAGCCGTTCGCGCTTTTCGTCAAACCCTCAGCCCATGGACGGCCGTCCGTGGGCTTTCTCGCGCCACAGGGTCCGCCATGAACGCCGCGCTGCTTCTCTGCACGATGCTGCTGGGCCAGGCGCCGGAGCCGCTGCGCGTGCAGCGCGCCGACACGCCGGAATCGGTGCGCGTGGTCGCGCTGCTCAGCGACGCCTTGCAGAAGGAGCTGCCCGCCGGCAAGCTCGACGCCGAGGCCGCCGCCAAGGTGCTGCGCCTGTGCGTGGTCCATCCCGAGACCGGCAAGCTCGGCCCCGCCATGTTCGGCAGCTACGACCGCGCTGGCGAAACGCTGACCTTCCGCCCCCGCCTCGCCCTCGACAACGACCTGCTCTATCGTGCGGTCTTCCATCCCACGCCGAAGGAACAAATCACGCAGGACTACCGCGTGCCGACGCCGAAGCTCGGCAAGCCGCCGACCGTGCTGAAGATCCACCCTTCAAGCGACGTGCTCCCCGCCAATGTCCTTCGCTTCGCCATCTACTTCTCGCAGCCGATGCGTGGCGGCAAGGAATTGTTCCAGCATCTCGCCCTCATCGATGAAAAGGGCAAGGAAGTCGAGGAGCCTTGGCTGTACGAGGAGATCTGGGACGAAGCCGAGAACTGCCTGATCGTCTACATCCACCCCGGCCGCATCAAGTGGGGCGTCCGGCTGCGCGAGCTGCTCGGCCCCGCGCTGCTGCCGGGGCGCCGCTACTCGCTCGTCGTGCGCGGCGGCTGGCGCGACCTGCAAGGCCAGGAGCTTGGCAAGGACGTGGTCAAAAAGTTCCGCACGCTGGCCGAGGACCGCAGCCGCATCGACCTGGCCGGCTGGAAACTTGTCACTCCCGCCGCTGGCACGCGCGACGCGTTGACCGTGTCGCTGACGAAGCCCGCCGACCACCGTTCGCTGCAAAAGTTCACCCACGTCGTCGACGCCAAGGGCGAAAAAGTGAATGGCACGATCACGGCCGGCAAAGGCGACCTGACGCTGACGTTCACGCCGGAGCAGCCGTGGCTCATCCAGCCGCACCGCTTCGTCGTGAACCCGCGCCTGGAAGACGTGGCGGGCAACACGCCGACGCGGCCGTTCGACCTCGACCTGGAAACGCCGAAGCTGCCGCCGCAGCCGCTGGAGTGGACGTTTCAGCCCAGCCGGTGACAGAGAACAAGAAACAAGAGACAAGAAACAAAAGACAAACGAAGTCCAAGAGGGGCAAATCGCTGAAAAGGACCAACGAGACCTGATGCCCGCGTCGAACATCGCTCGATGTGTGAGTCAAGTCCGAGGCTGAGCGCCAAGCGAAGGGGGATTTTCCTTCGCTTGGCGCTCAGCCTCGGACCATCGAACAGCCGACCGTTGACCAGCCTTTCGCTCGCTTTGTCGTTGGCTGTCGGTCCTTTGTTTGCCATTTGCTTCTTGTCTCTTGAGGCGTCTGGGACGCCCTCGAACTGCACGAACGTCAGACGAAGGACAACGACGCCCACACGGTCCTTCGGCAGTTCCTCCAGCACAAGGACGCCGATTCGAGGAGGAGCTGCGCGACGCCGGCATCCTCGCCCACGTCGAGAAGTTCCTGCCCGCCCACTGGCGCGACGCGCCGGACGACGAGTGACACGGCGTTGTCAATCGTAGTGGCTTCGTTCCCGTTTAGCGCCCGCGTGAGAATGGCAGGTCGGATCATCCCGCCGCTTCTGGCCATCGCCCCTCCGATTCAAGCCCCGTCGGGACATGCGGGCGCTAAACGGAACGAAGCGAAGAACGAAGTGAGAGGCGAAAACATCCTTTACTCCCCGCGGGCCATGTGGTTTATTGAAGGTATCTCCTGCATCCCGCCGAATCGACACGTTTCGTTCCCCCGCACAGGGTTCGCCGCATGACACGCTGGATTCTCTCCGCCTTCGTCGGCATGGCCGGCCTCGCGTTCTTTGTCGGCCCGTCGCAGGGTCAAACGCCCCCCGCCAAGGGGAAGGTGCAGTACGCGCGCGACGTGCAGCCGATCCTGTCGACCTACTGCTTCACTTGCCACGGCCCCGACGAGAAGCTGCGCAAAGGCGGCCTGCGGCTCGACGTGGCCGAGACCGCGCTGCGCAAGCTGCGCAGCGGCATGCGGGCCGTCGTGCCGGGCAGCGCCAAGGAAAGCGAGCTGCTCGCCCGCATCCACTCCGCCGACGCAACCGAACGCATGCCGCCCGCCAAGTTCGGCAAGTCGCTGAAGGACTCCGAGAAGGCGATCCTCCAGCGCTGGATCGAGGAAGGCGCCGAGTACCAGCGGCACTGGGCGTTCGTCGCGCCGAAACGTCACGAGCTTCCGAAGGTGAAGAACGCGACCTGGGTCCGCAATCCCATCGACGCGTTCATCCTGTCGAAGCTGGAAGCGGCAGGGATGAAGCCGTCCGCCGAGGCCGACCGCTACACGCTGGCGCGGCGGCTGTCGCTCGACCTGACCGGCCTGCCGCCCACCCTTGAGATGGTCGACCGCTTCGTGAGCGACAAGCGGCCCGACGCCTACGAGAAGCTCGTCGAGGAACTTCTGAGCAAGAGCAGCTACGGCGAGCACTGGGCGCACGTCTGGCTCGACCTGGCCCGCTACGCCGACTCGAACGGCTACGCGACCGACAACCTGCGCACCATCTGGCGCTACCGCGACTGGGTCGTCGACAGCATCAACCGCAACCAGCCGTTCGACCAGTTCACCATCGAGCAGATCGCCGGCGACATGCTGCCCAGCGCGACGCAGGAGCAGATCGTCGCGACCGCGTTCCACCGCAACACGCTGACCAACGACGAGGGAGGGACCGTCGACGAGGAGTTCCGCGTCGCCGCCGTGGTCGACCGCGTCAACACCACCATGCAGGTCTGGATGGGCATGACGATGGCGTGCGCCCAGTGCCACGACCACAAGTACGACGCGCTCAGCCAGGAAGAGTACTTCCGCATGTACGCGATCTTCAACCAGTCGGAGGACGCCGACCGCAGCGACAACACGCCGCTGCTGACGATGATCTCGCCGGCGGAGCAGCAGCGGAAGACGAAGCTCGAAGCGGAGCTGGCGGCGGTCGAAAAATCGCTGTTGCGGCCGAGCGCCGAGATCGACGCCGCCCAGGCGAAGTGGGAGCCGGAGGGCGCCAAGCAGAAGGTGCCGGACAACATCAAGGCGATCCTGCAGCTCGACCCGAAGAAGCGCAGCGACGCCCAGAAAGCGGAGCTGACGAAGCACTATCGCAGCATGGTCGCTGTCGAGTTGAAGACCGAGCAGAGCAAGATCACCGAGTTGAAGAAGCAGCTTTCGACCATCGAGATCGTGACCACGCCGATCATGAAGGAGCTGGGCGAGAAGCAGCGCCGCAAGTCGCAGATCCAGATCCGGGGCAACTTCCTCGATCTCGGCAAGGAGGTGACGCCAGGCCTGCCTGCGCTGTTCCCGCCGGCGCCGAAGGACCAGCCGCTCAACCGCCTCACGCTCGCCCGCTGGCTGGTGGCGCCGGACAACCCGCTGACCGCCCGCGTCGCGGTCAACCGTACCTGGGATCTCGTCTTCGGCATCGGCCTGATGGAGTCGCCCGACGATTTCGGCATCCGGGGCAAGCTGCCGAACCATCCCGAACTGCTCGATTGGCTCTCGACCGAGTTCGTCGCGCAGAAGTGGGACGTGAAGAAACTGCTCACGATGATGGTCACCTCAGCGACCTATCTGCAGGTGTCGGCCGTCACCCCCGCCATGCACGAGCGCGACGCGGAGAACCGCTGGTTCGGGCGCGGCCCGCGTTTCCGCAGCTCGGCCGAGACGATCCGCGACCAGGCCTTGTTCGTCAGCGGCCTGCTCAGCCCGAAGATGCACGGCCCGCCGGTGCGTCCGCTGCGGCCCCGGTCGGGCCTGACGGCGGCGTTCGGCGGCGGCACCGACTGGGACACCAGCGCCGGAGACGACAAGCACCGCCGCGCCCTCTACACGCAGTGGCGCCGCACCAGCCCGTACCCGTCGTTGACGACGTTCGACGCGCCGAGCCGCAACGTCTGCACGATCAGCCGCCCGCGCACCAACACGCCGCTTCAGGCGCTCGTCACGCTCAACGACCCGGTCTACGTCGAGGCCGCCCAGGCGCTCGGCCGCCGCATGGTGAAGGACGGCGGCGCCACGGTCGAGTCGCGCATCCAGCACGGCGTCCGCCTGTGCGTGTCGCGCCCGGCACGCGACCTCGAGGTGCAGAAGCTGACCGCCTTGTTCAACAAGGCCAAGGACGAGTACATGAAGAACCCGAAGCTCGCGCAGCAGATGGCGACCGACCCGCTCGGCCCGCTCCCGCCCGGCATGCAGGCGCCGGAGATGGCGGCCTGGACCGTGGTCGGCAACGTGCTGCTCAATCTCGATGAACTGTTCGCCAAGAGGTAGACGATGAATCTCTCCACGCAGAACCTGCTGCATAAGACGCGGCGCCACTTCCTGCAGGACGGCCTGGTCGGCCTCGGCGGGCTGGCGCTTTCGACGATGACCGCGTCCGCGCAGCCCGGCGCGGCCCGCACGGCCGACAACCCGCTGTCGGTGCGGCAGCCCCACTTCGCGGCGAAGGCGAAGAACGTGATCTACCTGCACATGGCCGGGTCGCCGCCGCACCTGGACATGTTCGACTACAAGCCGGAGCTGGTGCGCCGCACGGGCCAGGACTGCCCCGACGCGTTCCTGCGCGGTCGGCGCTTCGCCTTCACCAGCGGCGTCCCGAAGCTGCTCGGCACGCCGCAGCGGTTCCGCCAGCACGGCAAGGGGGGCCAGTGGTTCTCCGCCGCCGTGCCTCACCTCGCCGAGATCGCCGACGAGCTGACGTTCATCAAGTCGATGCACACCGACCAGTTCAACCATGCCCCGGCGGAGCTGCTGCTGTTCTCCGGCTCACCGCAGTTCGGCCGGCCTTCAATGGGGTCGTGGGTGACGTACGGCCTCGGCACCGAGAACCAGAACCTGCCCGGCTTCATCGTGCTCGTCTCCAGCGGCACCTTCCCAAGCGCCGGCAACAGCGTCTGGAACAACGGCTTCCTCCCCTCCGTCTACCAGGGGGTGCAGTGCCGTTCGCAGGGCGACCCAGTCCTCTACGTCTCCAACCCCAACGGCATGGACGCGGGCATGCGCCGACTCAGCCTCGACGCCCTGCGCGACCTGAACGAGATGCAGGCGACCGAGCTGGGCAGCCCCGAAACGCGCACGCGCATCGCCCAGTACGAGCTGGCGTACCGCATGCAGTCGTCGGTCCCCGACGTGATGGACCTGTCGCGCGAGCCAGCTGCGGTCCTCGCGCAGTACGGCGCCACGCCGGGCGGGTCGAGCCTCGCCAACAACTGCCTGCTCGCGCGCCGGCTCGTCGAGCGCGGCGTCCGCTTCGTGCAGCTCCACGACTGGGGCTGGGACTTCCACGGCACCGGCAGCGGCCGCGACATCCGCGACGGCCTCGTCACCAAGGGGCGCACGATGGACCGCCCCGTCACCGCCCTGATCCGCGACCTGAAGACGCGCGGCCTGCTCGACGAAACGCTCGTGATCTGGTCCGGCGAGTTCGGCCGCTCGCCGTTCCGCGAAGGCCGCACCGCCAGCAGCGCCAACCTCGGCCGCGACCACCACCCGTTCGCCTTCACGCTGTTCCTGGCCGGCGGCGGCATCAAGCCGGGTGTCACTTTCGGCTCGTCCGACGAGCTTGGCTTCGACGTGGGCGACAACCAGGTCACGCCGCACGACCTGCAGGCCACCATCCTGCACCTGCTCGGCATGGACCACACCCGCCTCGTCCACCGCTACCAGGGCCGCGACTTCCGCCTCACCGACGTCCACGGCGAAGTCATCCGCGACATCGTCGCGTGAGGCGTTTCGTCCCACGCCGGAGGACATGGAACGCGCCAAGCCCCACCATGAGCGAAGCGATTGGCGGGATCGAACCGCGCGACACCTCACCCCCAGGAATCGCTTCGCTCATGGTGAGGCTCGCCGCGTTCCCTTTCCTGCCCGCTGATTGTTTCGGCCAAC
>JAYSSW010000653.1:0-1576 GCA_043720335.1 Planctomycetia bacterium | reverse complement strand
CCGCGCGATGATGCGTTGTGTGTCGTCGCGTGGCACGCGGTCGACACGCGACGACAGCCATTGGAATCGCCGCGCGGCGCCCGCGCTTCGCTTCGCGGCTAAACATCGGCAGGCGAGGAACCCATGCGCGAGGTGGTCATACGGAACGCGAAAGTGGTCGTGCCGATCGCGGCCGTGCAGAGCGTTGCCTATGCGCTGCTGAACCATTTCCCGGTCGTCGAGTCGCGGACGCTGTCATTGACACTCATCGACGAATGGACGCCGTTCTGGCCGTGGACGGTGTGGCCCTACCTGCTGCTCGTGTCGGGGCAGGTCGTGGTGGCGCTGTTCGTGCGCGACCGCCGCGTCTTCCGCGAAACGCTGACGGCTTACCTGCCGGCGTTCGCGCTGACGTTCCTCGTGTTCCTCGTCTGGCCGACCCGCTACGTTCGGCCCGAAGCGCCGCTGGACGCGACGCTGACGGCGCTCGTCTACCGCGTGATGGTTGCAGTCGACACGCCCGAATGCTGCTGCCCGTCGGGGCACATCGTCGGCCCGGCGATCATCGCCTGGGGAGCATGGCGCGACGGAACGCGGCTGGGACGCTGCATGCCGTGGGTGTTCCCGCCGCTGGCGCTGACGATTTTGACCACGAAGCAGCACTACGCCTGGGACTTGATCGCGGGCCTGGCGGTCGCGGTTGTCGCAATCGTCGTCGTCGCGTGGCGCCCGCGCTCCGCTGCGCGTCGCGGCTGAACGTCGCGCGCTCAGCTTCGGAAGAATGACTTGCGGGTCTTCTCGGCTTGCTCGCGAATCTCCTTCGTCTCGCTCTCGCAGAGCTTGTCGACGACGGGGTAGATTTCGCGCAGCTCCGCGGGCACCGCCTTCGGCGACTTGTCGGTCTGCTTCTCATGCCATTCGGCGGTCGCCTTGAGCGCGCTGAGAACGGTAAGCCTCGCCTCGGCGAGTTCCGGCACGTCGCGGCCGTCGGGGAGCTTGGCGCGGAAGTTGCGCTTCTGCCGCTCCTCGTCGAGCATCTCGCGGATCGAAGGCCAAACGGTCGCTTTGCTGCCAAGCCTCGCCTGCACGCTGGCGGCCGTGTAGCGGATCTGGAAGCCCTCGGTGCTTGGCAGGCCGTCGCTGAACTGGTGGAGCATCGCCCAGTCAACCGACGCGGGGAACGCCAGCATCGGCAGGACCAACATCGTTGGAGCGATCGTCGTCGTCTTCGTCTCCTTCGTCGCTGGCGGCCTGGGCGACTGGAAGACGATGAACAGCACCACCATGACGATCAGCGTCATCGCGCCCAGGAGCGCGAAGCCCCGCTTGACCAGTCCCGATTCGTCCGCAGCCATCGCACGCCTCTCGTTCATTGTCCCAGTTCACGGTACCACGAGCCGAACCCGTCGTCCTGCGCCAGCTTCAGCAAGGCCGGCTCGGTGCGGGGACCGTTCCAGAAGTTGAGCGCCAGCGCGACCTGGAGCCGCAGGTAGCGGTCGTCCGACTTCGCGCAGTCGGCCAGCACGGCATCGACCTGCACCACGCCGTCGCCGCTCGCTTCGCTGGGCGCGAGGAAGTGCAGGGCGGTCTTCGCGCA
>JAYSSW010000652.1:0-1576 GCA_043720335.1 Planctomycetia bacterium | reverse complement strand
CGGCTGCGGCATCTCGTCACGCAGCGCGAGTCGCGCAAGTTCGGCAAGCCGTTCAACCCGTGGAACCTCTACAAGTACGTCTCCGGCGTCAACGCCGTGCGCTTGCGGCGCATCCTGTCAACCCTCGAAGGCGAGGACTTCCCCAGCGACCCGAAACGGGCCTACGCCCAGATCCGCCAGATGACGATGGCCGGCCAGCTCGAAGTCCCCAACATCGACCTCGAACGCGACATCGGCGGCTACGCCAAGGTGAAGGAGCGCCTGCGCAAGGAGATCCTCGACGTGATGGCCCGCAAGGAAACCCTGCTCAACGCCGACGAGATCGGCAAGCTCGAGGACCTGGTCCCGCGCGGCATGATCTTCTGGGGTCCGCCCGGCACCGGAAAGACCCTCTTCGCCAAGGGCATGGCCACCGCCCTCGGCGCCGCCATCACCATCGTCTCCGGCCCCGAGCTAAAGTCGAAATGGGTCGGCGAATCCGAGGAGAACCTTCGCCAGATCTTCCACCGCGCCCGCCAGTCGGCCCCCGCCATCATCGTCTTCGACGAGATCGACTCGTTCGCCACCTCGCGAGGTACCTACGAGGGCAGCGGCGTCGAGCACTCGATGGTCAACCAACTCCTCACCGAGATGGACGGCTTCCGCAAGGACGAACTCGTCTTCGTCGTCGCCACGACCAACTTCGTCGAATCGCTCGACCAGGCCCTGCTGCGGCCGGGCCGCTTCGAGTTCCATCTGCAGATCCCGTACCCCGACGCCGAGGACCGCAAAACGATCCTCGCCATCTACGACCGGAAGATGGGGCTGCACATGACGGACGAAGCGCTCGACCGCGCCGTGAAGCGGACGGGCGACCCGGTCGAAGGGGCGGCCGAGGGGACCTACTACAGCGGCGACCACCTCAACGCCCTGTGCCGGGCGTTGGCGCGATTGAAGCTACGCGGCGAGATCGACGGGCCGGTGCAACCTGCGGACGTCGATCGCGCTTTGGGCGAATGGATCGAAAGGCCGAAGCTGACGCCGGCGGAGGAGCACGTCGTCGCCACGCACGAGGCGGGGCACGCGGTCTGCGCCTTGTTCTGCGAACATTCGCCGCCGATCGAGCGCATCTCGATCCAGGCCGACACGCCGGGCGCCCTCGGCTTCGTCCGCTACCAGGACCCGGCCCGCCGCTACGTCGTCACCCGACGCGAGCTGATCGACGGCATCTGCGTGCTGATGGGGGGCCGCGAGGCGGAGCAGCTTCTGCTGGAGGACATGTCGATCGGCTCGGTGGAGGACCTTCGCCGCGCAACCAGTATTGCGCGGTCGCTGGTCGAGGAGCTGGGCATGGGGGGCGACGGCCTGCCGGTGGTGCGCTACCTGCACGAGAACAGCACGCGCCGCTACGACCTGTCGCCGAGCCAGATGGAATTGCTCGACCGCCGCGTCGGCGAAATTCTGGAGGAGAACCGCGCCCGGGCCGCGACGATCCTGCGCGACAACCGTGCGCTCCTGGTGACGCTGCGCGATTTGTTGCTGGAGAAGAAGGTGATCGACGCGAAGGGGCTGGCGTCGCTGACGAAAAAAGTTTAGC
>JAYSSW010000651.1:0-3598 GCA_043720335.1 Planctomycetia bacterium | reverse complement strand
CCTGCTCCGATTTCGGCGCCGGGTCGGTCAGCACCTGCCATTGCGTCGCAGACTCGGCGACGCTTTTCTCCCAGGCGATCTGGGCGACACTCAACGCTTTCAGCTCCTCCGGCGTGAAGGGCTGTGCGGCGGGGTCTTTCGCGAGGGCCGCTTGCTTGCGCAGCCAATCCTGGCGACGTGCCGCGACGGCCGCATCGGTTTCGTAGGAGCGCTCGGCACGGCCGACGCCGGCGAAGACGGCCTGCATGCGGTAGTAGTCGCGCTGCGTGATCGGGTCGAACTTGTGGTCGTGGCAGCGGGCGCAGTGGACCGTGACGCTGAGGAACGCCGACGCCACGCTCGTCACCATGTCGTCGCGGTCGAGGTTCAGCGCGATCGCCCGGCAGTCGGTGCCGTCCACCTGCTCGACCAGCGCGCTCTGGTTGAACGGGCCGGACGCCGCGAAGCCGAGCGCGGGGATCAGGCGCGGCTCGCCGGGGAACAGCACGTCGGCGGCGAGCTGCTCCTGCACGAAGCGGGCGTACGGCTTGTCGTCGTTGAAGGAGCGGATGATCCAGTCGCGGTAGGGCCAGGCGTTGAAGCGCGGGCGGTCCATGCCAAAACCGTTCGACTCGCCGTAATGGACCACGTCGAGCCAGTGCCTCGCCCAGCGCTCGCCGTAGCGAGGCGACGCGAGCAGCCGGTCGGCCAGCTTCTCGTAGGCGCGCGGGTCGGCGTCCTTCACGAACGTGTCAACCTCGTCCGGCGTCGGCGGCAGTCCGTGCAGGTCGAACGTCAGTCGGCGAATCAGCGTGCGGCGGTCGGCCTCCTTCGACGGCTGCATCCCCTTCTCGCGCAGCTTGGCGAGAAGGAAAGCGTCGATGGGATGGCGTTCCCCTTTCGCGCCGTCAACGACGGGAACCGCAGGCCGGGTCAGCGGCTTCAGCGACCACCAGTCCTTGCTGCTCGGATCGACTTTCGCGAGCTTGCTCACGGGGAAGGGCGCCCCCATGCCGACCCAGCGCGCGAAGTCGGCGATCACGTCGTCCGCGAGCTTCGGCGCCTTCAACGGCATCGCCAAATCGGGAATCGCGTGGCGGATGCTCTTCACGAGCAGACTTTCGTCCGGCTTGCCCGCAATGATCGCAGGGCCAGACAGGCCCCCCTTCAGCATCGCCTCGCGCGTGTCGAGAGCCAGGCCGCCTCGCGACTTCTTCACGGAATGGCACGCATGGCACTGTTCGGCCAGCACGGGCCGGATCTTCGTCTCGAAGAAAGCGACACTGGCGCTGTCACTGATCTGTGCACAGCAAGGCGCCGCGCCGAGGGCGACGATGAGGCAAGCAAGGACTTGGACTCGCGATGGCATGGGCAGTATCCGCAATCGTGGAGGCGTAGACGGCAGGCCGACTCCAGTGGAACCCAATTCGTCGCCGCGAGCAAGCATTTCCCGGCAATCTTGGAACGCGACCGCGAATAGGATGACGGTGGCATCGAAAGAAAGGTTCCCATGATCGACACACGCGAGCTGCACGACAAGGGCACGCTCACCTACGACGACGCGTTCTACACGCAGCCCGCAGCCGACGCGCTGCTGGCGGAGCTTCGCGCGGCGACGCCGTGGAAGCAGGAACGAGGCCGAACGGGGCCGTTCCCCCGGCTGACGGCGTGGCATGCCGACGAAGGGCTGACCTACCGCTACTCCGGCGTCACCCATACCGCGATCCCGTGGACGCCGACACTCGCGGAGGTGCGCCGACGTGTCGAGACGGCGTCGGGCTTGCTTTTCAACAGCCTGCTGCTCAATTTCTACCGCGACGGACAGGACTCGATGGGCTTCCACAGCGACGCCGAGCCGGAACTGGGCGACAACCCGGCCATCGCGTCGATCTCGCTCGGCGCGGTGCGGCGGTTCGTCCTGCGGCACACCGCGACGCGCGAGAAGATCGCGCTCGACCTGGCGCACGGCAGCTTGCTCGTCATGGGAGGCGCTTGCCAGCACCACTGGCTGCACGCGGTTCCCAAGTCGAAGACGCCCGTCGGCGAACGCGTCAACCTCACCTTCCGGCGGATCATCAAGGCATAGGCGAGCCGTGCCCCGTAAGGGGCCGGGTAACGCGACGCCGAAGGCGAGACGCGAGCGTGCTGTTCAACTCGGCTCGCCTGCGGCGTCGGCGGAACCCGGCCCCTCACGGGGCACGGCTCGCCCGGAACGACTCCACACATGCGCGGTTCTGCGCCATCCCTTCGCGCTACATGTGCAGCTCGACCACGTCCTTGTCCTGCAAGACGTGGTCGCGGCTGACGGACTGGCCTTCGAACAGGCCGCTGCCCCAGATGCGAGCGGACGTGAGTTTTTCCGCGAAGTCGTTGTGCACCAGGGCGGCCATCTCGACGAGGGTGCTGCCGACCGGGCAGGTGAACGGCGAGGTCATGTCGGGCTGCTTGCCGGGCTGCTTCGTGTAGACGCGGATCACGTTGAGGAACTGGTACAGCGTCGCGCGCAGCTCCGCCATGCCCGTGTCATGCTCGGCCGCGACGACGTGGATCGGGTAGCGGCCCGCGAAGATCTCCTTCACGATTTCGAGCCGGTCGGCCGCGTCGGGGGCGTCGCTTTTGTTGGCGACGATCAGCGTGCGGACGTGCTCGATGGTGAAGTCCTCCTCGCCTTCGGGAACCTCGCCGACCAGCAGCGTCTTCACCTCGGCGAGCCGTTGGACCACCGTTTCGGCGCTGAACGGGCAGTCGTCGTCGGCCAGGTCGATCATCAGGATCGCGGCGTCGGCGGAGCGGACCATCGACGACAGGTACGGCTCGAAGTACTCGGCCGTGATGGGGGGCGTGTCGATCAGTTGGATCTTCACGTCCTGGTACTCCATCATGCCGACGCCCGGCTCGCGCGTGGTGAACGGGTACGGGGCGACCTCCGGCGTGGCGCGGGTGAGGCGGGTCAGCAGCCGGCTCTTGCCCGTGTTAGGTGCGCCCAGGACGATGAACTGCCCGGCCCCCTGGCGCGGGATCTTGTAGCTGACGCCGCCCTTCTTGGCCGATTTCTTCGGGTTCTCGATCTCCTCGCGCAGCTCGCGCATCCTCGTCTTGAGGTCGGCCTGCACCTTCTCGCTGGCCTTGTGCTTGGGCAGCTCGGTCCACATCCTCTTCAGGCACGCCAGCTTGTCCTCCGGCGTCTTGGCCTTCTTGTATTCCTGTTCCGCTTCCATGTACTGCGGGGTGAGATTCACTGCCATGAGGAGAGGCCCCTGATCCGTAGGTTCGTGGTTCGTGATTCTTGTGCGAATGAAAACGCGGCTTGGCGCCCCACTAACCCTGAGCGCAAGCGAGGGGATCGCAGCGAACCGGGCTGGCGAAGATTCTCATTCCGCGAGTCGTCATGCTATCCCCTCGCTTGCGCTCAGGGTTCGTTACGCTGGAAATTCCTCCATCGCCTGGACGGTCACTTCGCGTCGAGCACGGCGGCGACATCGACGGCGAAGCCGGGCAGCGTCGCGGCGGTCGCGGTTTGGCCGCGCGCGAAGACGCCGTGCTCGACGTAGGCGCCGTTGTCCAGCTTCAGCACCGTGACCGTTTCGGTCTCCGGGTTGACGATCCAGTACTCCGGCAC
>JAYSSW010000650.1:0-7544 GCA_043720335.1 Planctomycetia bacterium | reverse complement strand
GCCGGGGCGTCGCGACCGCCAACGCCATGTGGTTCATTGTTCGACGCGGGGCGGTTCGCTTCAACGCGAATCCGCTAGAATCTCCTCGGCTTGGAACGCTTGCGGGGCTGGACGAATTCTTCCTGAACGAAAGCGAACCGCATCATGGGACCGTTGACGCGCGTGCTGGGATTGGTGCTGGTCGGCCTGTCGCTTGTGGTCGCCGCGCTGGAGGCGCAGCCGGCGGACGAAGCGACACTGCCCGCGAAGGACCTGCGCGCGCTGCTGGAGGCGATTCGTGCCAAGCACGAAGTCCCCGCGCTCGCGGCCGCCTGGGTGCGCGGCGACGGCGTGCAAGCCGTCGCGGTCGTCGGCGTCCGCAGGAAAGGGGACGACACCCTCGCCGGCGACGACGATCTTTTCCACCTCGGCTCGAACACCAAGCCGTGGACCGCCCTGCTGCTGGCCTGGCTGTGCGAACAAGGCCTGCTCGACTGGGACACGCCGCTGGCGAAGGTGTTCCCGGAGCTGGAGAAGGACATGTCGGACGACTGGAAGCGCGTCACCGTCACGCACCTGCTGACGCACCACGCCGGCGTGCCGACGAACCTGCCGGGCGGCTGGTGGCTGGTTCCGCGCGACCTCGAACTCGCCAAGCAGCGCGAATGGGTCGTGCAGAAGGCGGTGAAGCTGCCGCTCGAATCGAAGCCGGGGGAGAAGTTCGCCTACTCGAACCTCGGCTACGTCCTCGCCGGCGCGATCGCCGAACGGCTCGGCAAGGGGACGTGGGAGGAGCAGCTGCGGAAGGTCGTCGCCGGCCCGCTCGGCATCGAAACCCTCGGCTTCGGCCCGGTCGGCGCCGCCGGCAAGCTCGACCAGCCGCGCGGGCACGACGCCGACGGCAAGCCCAAGGAGCCCGCACTCCTCGCCGACAACCCTCCGGTCATGGGCCCCGCCGGCCGCGTCCACCTGTCGATGAAGGACTGGGCGAAGTTCGTCGCCGACCAGGTGCGTGGCGGACGCGGCGACAAGGCGCTCCTGAAGCCCGACACCTACCGCACGATGCACAGCACGCCGTTCACCGACAAGTTCTACGCGCGCGGCGGCTGGTCGGGTCGCAACGACCCGAAGCGCGACCCGAAGATCGTCCTCACGCACGACGGCAGCAACACCTTCAACTATGCGACCGTCTATGTCATTCCCGAACAGAACGTCGGCGTGCTGGTGGCGTGCAACCAGGGCGGCGCGCCGGGCCAGAAAGCCTGCCACGACGCCGCCGAGCAGATGCTGAAGCGGGTCGCGAAGCTGGCGAGGAAGTAGCTGGTTCGCAGCGCGGGAAAGGCGGCTTCGTCATTCCGCATGCGAGACGCGGGCGAATCATTTCCTGCCGCTCGCCTGTGCCTTGCACGGCCGGGAATGCGATCCCGTGGGGCACGATGGCATCGTGCCGGAAGCGCGAGGCCGCGCGAAGCATCGCTCGGCCCCTCACGGGGTCGGCTGGGCGGGAACTCACGCCGGGTCGAAGGCGACGACGATGCAGGTGACGTTGTCGCGCGAGCCGCGTTCGAGGGCGGTCTTCACCAGGTGGTCGACCCATTCCTGCGGCTCGGGGTAGTGCTGGCTGCGCAGGTCGTCGTCGGTGACGTGGTTGGTCAGGCCGTCGCTCGCCAGCAGCAGCCGGTCGTGCGCCTGCGGGACGAACGAATGGACCTCCGGCTTCTCGCTGAGGTGGACGCAGCCGAGGAACTTGTGGAGCACGTTGCTGTACGGGCTGTAGCGCGCCTCATCGGGCGTGAGGGCGCCGGTCAGGACCAGGGCGGCGGCGACGGAGTGGTCCATCGTCAACTGCTCGACGTGGTCGCCGCGGATGAGGTAGGCCCGGCTGTCGCCGAGGTTGGAGACATAGACCTTGTCGTCATGCTGCAAGGCGACGACGGCGGTGGTCCCCATGCGCCGGCCTTCGGGCTGGGCGCAGCCGGCGTGGATGATGGCGTCGTTCACCTGGGCCATCGCCTCGGCCAGCGCTTCCTCGGCGGGGCTGGACTCGGCGAGCAGGTCGTGCACGCAGCGCGGGATCTGCTCGGCGGCCATGCTGCTGGCGACTTCGCCGCGATCCTGGCCCCCCATGCCGTCGGCGACCAGGAAAAGCCGCTGCCGAAGATCGACGACGAAAGCGTCCTCGTTGTTGGCACGCACGCCCTGTTCGGTACGGCTGCCGACGCGAAACGCAAACTGCGGCATGCAGGGGACTCCCGGCTCGATCAATGGCGAAATGGCCTGGCCCATGCGCGAGGGCTTCACAAGGGTTCGTTGCATTGTACGTCGTCCCCAGGGGTGTTGCCATACTCAGGCCGAGGGCGTCGCGGAATCCCGACGCCGAATTCGCGAACCGGACGAGATTTGCGCCGCTCGGCGTAAAGACTGCTGCTGACCACGGAGAAGTGGCGCTGGGAAAAAAGTCCACACGAAGCGATCAAGACAGCATGCAGTGCGATTCGCGTCGCGACAAGGCGCGGCGCCCACGTTGATGGAAAAATGAAAACGCCAAGCCCCAGGATGAGCGCAGCGATTCCTGGGGGTGACGCCCACACGGGTTCGACCCCCACCAATCGCTTCGCTCATGGTGGGGCTTGGGGGTTCTCAATCTGCAATCCCAAATCCGCGATCTGCAATCCAAAGACCCCCACCAATCGCGCTGCTCATGGTGGGGCTTGGGGGCGCTTGCAATCTGCAATCGGAGATCTGCAATCCGCAATCCGCCTCTACTTCTTCATCCCCGTGATCCAGTCGCGCATCAGCTCGACCGTTTCGTGGTCGACGTGCCGCGTCGCCAGCGGCGGCATGTGGCCCTTGTCGCGGTGGGTGATGCGGTGCAGCAGCACGCTGCGCTCCGGGTGGCCCGGCACGACCAGGGCGGCGTCCTTCAAGCCGTAGGTGTCGTGCTGCGGGCGGACGCCGACGACGCGCATCTTGTCGAGCGTGGCCGCGAACTCCAGCTCCATCAGCGCGTTGCCTCCGCCCGCTTCGACGTGGCACGAGGCGCAGTTGCTGTGCAGGTACGAACGCGCCCGCAATTCCAGGGGCTGCGACTTGTCGCTCGGATCGACGAGCCGCTTCAGCTGGGCCGGCGGCGCGGTCAAAAGACTCGACGGCTTCGCCTCGCACTGGTCGCGCGTGGCGGTCTGCTGCTTCATCCAGGCGTCGATCTGCGGCTCGGTCTTGCCCTTCGCCTTCAAATCCTCACGGAGTCGTTTGCGAGTCTCCTCTGAGTAGTTGACCTTCAACATGCCGAGGCGTTCGAGGACGGTGAGCTGGTTCTCGACGCAGTTGCCGTAGTCGTGGTCCTTGTTCATCTGCACTTCACTGAGGCCGAGCACCCAGTTGGCGGCGCGGCTGTGGCAGACCATGCACTCGGCCCGGCTGGGGTAGTGCCAGAGCTGCTTCTTCACCCCGTCGGGATGCTCCTTCGACTTCGGCACCTTGATCGTGTATTCCTTGTCGGTTCCCTTGGCGTCGAGCAGGACGCCTTCGTCCTGGGCGTCGTTCCACTGGTACGAGTAGCCGTGCCATTCGCCGTCCTGGCGGGTGAGGAAGCGGGTCTCGATCCAGCGGCGAGACTGCGGGTTGCCCTCTTCCAGGTCGAGGAAGAACGACTTGACGATGACGGTCTTGTCGGGGAAGTTCCAGCCGCGCGAGGTGGTGAAGTCGATGGTTTCGTCGCCGGGGACTCCTAACCATCGTTGTTTGCCGGCGCCGTCGGACCAGAGGACCGAGTTGACGGAGTAGGGGATGAGCGACGGCTCCATGACGTGCCCCTTCACGGAGCGGAACAGGCCGCTTTCGCTGAGCTTGCGGGGGAAGTTGGACACGGTGGTTTCCTTCGGCGTGGGGACGAGCGTGAAGAGGCCGCCTTTGTCCTTGCCCTGGAAGTCGGCGATGAGGATCTCGCCCTTGGTGTCGACGCCGAAGCCGGTGATGGTGAGTCGGCTGTCGGCGATCTCCTTGTGCCAAAGGATCTTGTCGCCGTCGTGCTTGACCGCCCAGATCTTGCCGGTCGAGTAGTCGCCATAGAGGTAGGCGCCAACGAGGTCAGGGTGCTTCTTGCCGTAGTAGACGATGCCGCCGGTGAGGGAGCGGGCCTCGGAATGGTGGTGCTCGACGGTCGGCTTGGTGAGCGGGACCGGGGCGAGCTTGCGTTTCTCGTAGAAGGGGTGGCTGCCTTCGGTGACGCTCCAGCCGAAGTTGTCGCCCTTCTTGACGAGGTAGGCCTGCTCCCAGAGGTCCTGGCCGTTGTTGCCGACCCAGACGTGGCCGGTCTTGGCGTCGACGGTGAGCTTCCAGGGGTTGCGCATGCCGACGGCCCAGATCTCCGGGCGGGCGTCCTTCATCGTGATAAACGGGTTGTCCTTGGGGACCGAGTACATCTTGCCCGGATCGGGGCGGTCGACGTCGATGCGGAGGACTTTGGCGAGGAGCGTGGTCATGTCCTGGCCGACGACGTTGGTGTCGGAGTCGGAGGTGCCGTCGCCGGTGGTGACATGGAGCATGCCGTCGAGGCCGAAGCCGATCGCTCCGCCGTTGTGGCCGTCGGAGACCCAGTCGATGATGGTCTTCTCGGAGCCGGGGAGGATGTCGAACGGGGCCTGGGTGCGCATGGTGTAGCGGGTGATGCGGGTCTTCTTCTTCTCCTTCGAGTCCTTGGGGGCGCCGTTGCCGCCGAGGTAGACGAAGCCGTTGTCGGCGAACTTGGGATGGTAGGCGATGGCGTAGGCGGTGTCGGTGTGGGTGAGCCAGTGCTTCTTGTCCTTCGGGTCGGCGCCATCTTTCAACACGTGGATTTTGACGCTGTCGTAGGCGCGGTCGAGGCTGAGGATGAGCAGGTGGTCGCTGCCGGGGATCGGCTCGACGGCAACGGGGAAATCGTAGTCGAGCACCTTCTTGACGCGGTAGGGCGGCGGCGGTTCCGGCGAGCCGACGACCTTCGACGTGGCCAACAGCACGCGCTTGTCGATCGCGCCTTGCTTGGCCGCCTTGGGGCCGACGAATTTGAGCGTCGCGTAGTCCTCGAAGGCGTGGAAGTTCGGCGCTTTGCTGGTCTTCAGCGGCGCGCACGTCGACAGCTCCGGCCCCTCGAACGCGACCGAGTAGTCGTAGCGGCACAGGGCGAACTTCCACGCTTCTCCGACGTTCGGTCGGCCGCCGGTGCGCAGGAAGTCGGTCCAGGGGATTTTGCCCTCGACCGACCAGCCCTCGTCGCGGTCGGTCCAGTTGTTGAGAGTGCCGCGCAGGTGGACCTTGGTTTCGATGTGGAAGTCGCCGTCCTTGATGAAGCGCTGGAAGCCGCCTGCGTTGCGGCGCGGGATGAGCATGTCGAGGACGGCGTTGGCGGGGTTGACCTGGAACTCGTAGTAGCCGGGCTTGTCGTCGGCGGGCTTGAAGAACAGCTCGAACACGTCGTTGAACCAGAGCATGCCGTCGTGGTTCTTCTCGTCGGCGTACAGGTCGCTGTCCTCCATGTCGGCGAGGAAGTAGAGGAACTCGCGGTCCCAGAGCAGCTTCGCCTTCGTCTTCGTCTTGGCGGCACGCTGCGAGGCTTCCCACGGGAGGTAGAAGTGGTCGATGGTTTGGGCGTTCTTCCAGGCGGGGTCGCTGCCTTTGCCATCGATCTTGATCGGCGTGTCGGCGAAGCGGCACTCGAACGAAGTCGTGGGGTCCGCCATCTTGGGTTTGGCGCCGCCGCCCTGCAACCCGAAGGTGGCGAACCCCATCATCAACAGGCCCCCAACCGCGAGCGAAGATCGTCCGATGAAGCGCATGATGGTCCCCTGGCGACGGTGGAAGGTGGCGACGCCCTACTATAGCCGCACCGCGCCGGCAAACCAAGGGGGCAGTGGCAGCAATCCTCGCACACTTCGGACAGACCTTGCCAAGCGCGGAAATTGGACCTTTGCGGAGGAATTGCAAGCGGCTACCAGATCGCGTGCCCGCGGTTTACGCACCCGATGCCGGGACATCAGGCGGAAATTTCATCGCGTCCACCAGCGGCTTGCGGATTGCAAAAAGGCCAAAAGTCGCAACCAATGACAAGGAAACAAGATAGGTCTTTCAGGAATTATTTCGCCGCTACGAAGCCGGATTGGCGCGGCGTTTGCTTTTCTTCCTCTCATTACGCCGTCCGGTTTGACTGGTCATGGGAGAGGTGACCACCAAATCGCGACGGCTATTTTTATGCGCGGAGCGTGAGGCGCGACGAATCGCCCCTTCGCTTGGCCCGTGATGAAGCGTGGCCCAAGGTTGCGCACCCCTGAAAATCGGCGTCCATTGCGCCAGCGGGGCAGCGGAAGGCAGCCACGGGTGGAGCGCAACCCGGTGGCTATGCCCTGCGCGGGCAGGAATGAGACTTGGCAGCCGACGCCCCACTAACCCTGAGCGCAAGCGAGGGGATCGCTGGAAACATGCTTGCCGAAAATCCTCGTTCCGCGAGACCTCCTGCGATCCCCTCACTTGCGCTCAGGGTTAGTGGGGGCGGGGAACGTCTCATTTCAGCCCGCGCGAGGTAAAACCAGGAAAGCGGCGCCGTGGGCACGATTCCCTTGCGCCGGAAGCGTCAGGGCACGAGGGAATCGTGCCCCACGTCGGGGCTTCGTTGCCTTCCTTGCCGTGCAGGGCAGCGCACCTCACGTCGTCGCGTGGCGGCGTCCGTTGGTCAGTCGAACTGCATCGCGGAGGCGGTGGCGACGCTCTGGAAAGACTGCCAAATCTCCCCGCGAGCCTCCACGTTCTTGCGCCGAGGGGGCGGCGGAAAATCGCGGCGGAAACCCTATAATTAACCGCGACACCCAGGGACCATCTTCCGGAGCCGACGAGCCCGCCATGACGACCGACCTGCACGACCGCAAGAAGCAGATCCGCGAGCAAGCGCACGCCAGCCGCAACGCCCAGGCCGACAAGGACCCGTTGAGCGAGGCGATCTGCGCCAAGTTCACGGCGCTGCCCGCCTACGCCGCCGCGAAGACGGTGATGTTCTACATCGACGTGCGCAGCGAGGTGCGGACGCGGCACTATCTCCCTACCGCGCTGACGCAGGGGAAGCGGATCGTCGTGCCGTGGTGCAACGAGGCGGGAGAGCTGGAGCTGTTCCACCTGGAGAGCATGGAGGAGCTGGCGGTCGGGATGTACAAGATCCTGGAGCCGAAACCGGAGCTGCGCCACGCCCCCGGCAAGGTGGTGCAGGCCGATGAGCTGGACCTGGTGATGGTCCCCGGCGTCGCCTTCGACCGCGCGGGCGCCCGCATGGGGCACGGCAAGGGCTACTACGACAAGCTGCTCCAGCACGCCCGCCCCGACGCCCCGCTGGTCGCCCTCGCCTTCGAGTGCCAGCTGTTCCCGGAGATCCCGGTCGCCAGCCACGACATCTTCATGGACCAGATCATCACCGAAGCCGCGGTGCACGAGGGCAAGGGACGGAAGTCGTAGACGCATTCCTTTGGGATCGTGAACCCCAAGCCCCAGGATGAGCAACGCGATTCCTGGGGGTTCGACCCCCACCAATCGCTTCGCTCATG
>JAYSSW010000649.1:0-3598 GCA_043720335.1 Planctomycetia bacterium | reverse complement strand
TGCCGCGCGAGGGTTCGACCCCGCCGCCTCAGACGGCGGCGGGCTTGATGTCACTGCCCGCTTTCCACACGCTGCTTGCCCGCTTCTATCGCCGTGTTGTTGCCTTCGATCGTGAGCGGCCCTCCTTGCTGCATGCCGCGCGGATAGATGGTCCGCTGGTACTCGGCGTAGGCTTCCATCCGCAGGTGCCCCAGCATGTGATGGCCACGACGACGCTCGCGTTCCGCGCGCAGGGCGTGCAGGTGCAGCGGGGCGACGACAATCTTCTCGCCCGGGCCTGGGTCTGCCTGGGCCAGAATTCGGCCATCGTAATCGACGATCATGCTGCCGCCGGGCCAGGAGAACGGCGGGTAGTGGTGCGCCTCCGCCCCCTGGTTCGACGCGACGACGTAAGCCATGTTCTCCAACGCGCGGCAACGATTGACCACGGTCCACCAGTCCATCGGCGGCGTCGCGCCCCACGGGTCCATGTACGCCGACACGCGGATCAGCACCTCCGCTCCCTTCAGTGCGAGCTGCCGAATCGCTTCGGGGAAGAGCCAATCGTAGCAGATGGCGACGCCGAGTTTCCCCAGCTCCGTGTCGGCGACCGGGAACAGGTCCTCGTCGTAGCCCGGCAGGTCGTGCGGGCTGGCGTGGACTTCCCAGGGAATCCAGGGATGCGTCTTGCGGTACTTCGTCAGGATGCCGTCGGGGCCGATGAGGCAAGTCGCGTTGAAGGCGACGCCGGGATAACGGTCGTCGCGCTCGATGAAGCTGCCAGTCTGGATGTGGATGCCGCGTTCGCGAGCTTTCAAAACATAACGGTCGGTGTGTTCGTTGGGGATCTTCACGGCCAACTTGTCGAGGAGCTGCGGGACGTTGTCGTAGATCGGGGCGGCGTGGGCGAACTCCGGGAAGACGACGAGCTTGACCGGCCCGAACGGCCCATAGCCGATCACCGCCCGGTCGATCATCGCCAGCATGTGGCTGACCTGCCTGCCGATGCCGTCGCGGTCGACAGGGTTCGGCAGGTTCGTCTGGCAGGCGGCGGCGAAGTAGAAGTCGGTCATGGCGTCTCTCGGCGGTTGCGTGCGGATCGGCAGAGGCATGATATACTCAGCGAGGACGGGAACGTGACGGTCTCAGACTCCACTAACCCTGAGCGTAAGCGAGGGGATCGCAGTGAACCGAGTTGGCGAAAATTATCTTGCGGCGAGTCGTTGAGCGATCCCCTCGCTTGCGCTCAGGGTTAGTGCAGTCTCGGAATGCTTCATTCCTGTCTGCGCCAGGTATTGACCGCGAAGGAGGGTTGCGACCATGCCGCTGCTCGACCACTTCCGCCCGCCGCTGCGCGGCCAGCGACACTGGGCATCATTCCACAGCGCCTGGGCGACGGCGATCATGGGGCGGCTGAACCAGCAGGTTCTGCCAAGCCGCTACGTCGCCGAGTCGCAGGTGCATATCGGCAGCCGAATCGAGGTCGATGTCGCCACGCGGGAGCACGACGAGCCGGGCCACGAAGCGACGAACGGCGGCGTGGCGGTGCAGGCGTGGGCGCCACCCGCCGCGACGATGACGATGCGAGCGGTGTTTCCGGACGAGATCGAGATCCAGGTGATCGACTTCACCGCCGGGCCTGAACTGGTCGGCGCGATCGAACTTGTCAGCCCTGGCAACAAGGACCGCCCCGAAACTCGCCGGGCTTTCGCGTGCAAATGTGCTGGCCTGCTGCAAGCGGGCGTCGGGCTGCTCGTCGTTGATGTCGTAACCGAACGCCTCGCTAACCTGCATGACGAATTGATCGAACTGCTCCATCACGACGACGCTTTTCGCTTCTCCCGTGGTTCGGGCATCTACGCGGTGTCGTACCGGCCAAGGCGCGACAAGGAAGCCGGCGACCGCATCGAGATGTGGACGAATGAACTTGCAGTCGGCGAACCGCTGCCGACGATGCCGCTGGGCCTGCGCGCCGGCCCGACGATCCCGATCGAACTGGAAGCGACGTACACGGAGGCCCGCCGGAGCAGCCGGTTGTGACGGCGAACCAGACGCGTGCCGCGACTGGGAGGGCGACAGGCTCCTGCCGAGCCGAGAACCTCGCGGCGATTCAATACGCAACTTCTGCCCATCCATCTCGTCTTCTGGCGCTTCGCGGCTCGGCAGGAGCCTCGCCCTCCCAGTCGCGGAATGAACCTTGAAACTAAAGCAGCTTGTCACGGAGCGGGACATGCCTTCCCCCTTGCGATCCATGATTCTCGCCCTTGCCTCCTTGGCCGCGTGCGCGCCTTTCACACATGCGCAGCCGCAGTTGCGGCTCGCGGACCTGGCGCGCGAAGCGAAGAGCGCGGAATCGGCGTCGGCGGCGCTGCTGCGCGAGGTCGCCGAGTTGAAGGAGGCGGTGGAGCAAACGGTGCTGGAGCGGCTCGCGGAGTTCATCAAGCCCGACTCGCCGCGCGAAAGGCTGTGGACCGCGGAGAAGATTTTGCGGGCGACGCTGCGCTTCCACGACGACCAACGGGCATCGCAAGCCAACGACGCGAAGACACCGTTGACGCTGCAACTGGAAGCCAGGCTCAAGCAGGTCCGCGTGCGGCTGCTCGCCGACAACGCCGACGACGCGACGACATGGGCCGACGTCTGGCTGCCGCTCCATCCTGGCGACGGCGAGCTGCGCGACGCGGTGCGCGGCCTGCGGGTCCGGCAGGCGCAGCAGCAACTCAAGAGGGACGAGCATGCCGCAGCTTCAAAATGGCTGGCCCGGCTCGACCGCGAGTTCATCCCAGACCCAGCCACGCAGGCGCTGCGCCAATCGCTGAAGCAGCACGCCGAGACACGCTTCGCCGAGCTGCAGAAAGCAGGCGACGACGCCGACACGCTTCGCAAATTGCAGGAGATCAACGGTTATTGGCCCCGCCTGCCCGGCCTGCACGACGAGATCGCCCGGCGGCAGAAGACGTATCAGACACTTCGAGTTGCTGTCCCGTCGCTGCCGCGACTGCTGTCCCCTACAACCGCCAGCACGGACATGGAACGGCAGTGCCTCGACCTGCTCTTCGAGCCGCTGGTGCGGCGCCACGACGACCCGGCGCTGGGCCGCCGCTTCGTGCCGCAGCTCGCGCTGCGGCTGCCGACCGACGACGGCTCGCACCGCTCGCTCGCGCTGCGCCCCGATGCGTTCTGGTCCGACGGCGAGCCGCTCACCGTTGCCGACGTGCGGCACACCGCGCTGCTGGCGAGCGGCGAGCCGCGTTGGCGCGACGTGCTGGAGACGCCGCGTTTCGAGGGGCAGCCGCATGTGTTGACGATCACGTTGTCGCACGCGCTGGCGACGCCGCTGTCGGCCCTCGACTTCCCGATCGTGCCGCGAACACACCAGGGCAAGCCGCTGAAGTCGGCCGACGATCCCGACTTCGCGAAAGCGCCGGTCGGCAGCGGGCCCTTCGTGTTCGCCGAGGTGTTGAAGGACGGCAAGGCGCCGCTGGTGCGGTTGCGGGCGAACCCGTACCATGTGCGCGACACGGAAGCGCGCGTGCAGCCGATCCGCGAAATCCACCTGTCGAAGTGGGAGGACGGCCAGCCGCTGCCGCATCTCGCGTGGGACGTGCCAGCCGACCAG
>JAYSSW010000648.1:0-1578 GCA_043720335.1 Planctomycetia bacterium | reverse complement strand
CCCCAGGATGAGCGAAGCGATTCCTGGGGGTGAGGTGTCGCCCGCTTCCACCCCCACCAATCGCGTTGCTCATGGTGGGGCTTGGCTTCCCTCTGCTTGTCTGCTTGTCTGCTTGTTTCCTTGTCTCCCTGTCTTTCTTCGTGTTCCTTCGTGCTCCTTCGTGGTTAATCTTCCCCCCGATTCCCCTTCGTGGTTCATCATCCCCTGGATTTCGACATGGCCGATCTCATCACCCGTGCCCGCGCTCTGCGCAACCTGAACTTCCTCAGCACCTCGGCCGACGAGGACACGCTGCTCGACCACCTCGTCAGCGCCGCCAGCCGGGCCATCGAGAACTACTGCTGGCGAACCTTCGCCGTGCAGGACTACGACGAGCTGTACCCCGGCAGCGGCGGCACCGAGCTCTTCCTGCGCAGCTACCCGATCACGCGCATCGATCGCGTCGCCTGCGACCCGGCGCCGGTCGTCCGCGCCGTCAACACCTCGTCGTCGGTCCAGCGGGCCAGCGTGCAGGTCGCTGCAACGGGTGTCATCCTCACCCGCGTCGCGTCCGGCGTCAGCGTCAGCAACACGCTCCTCTTCGCCACCTACCCCACGCTGTCAACCCTCGCCGCCGCGATCACCGCCGTCGGCAACGGCTGGAGCGCAGCCGTCATCGACCCAGGCAACAACAACCTCGCCTCGGCCGACCTGCGCGCGCTGCAAGGAGCGATCTACGCGAAGAACAGCGACGCCGAGCTGAAGCTGCACACGCGCGAGCTGTCGGCGTTCCTCATCGACGCGCTGCAAGGCTCGCTGCACCGCTTCGATTCCGAGTGGGACGGCGGCCCCGGCGCCTGGCGCGTCGTCTACCAGGCCGGCTACGACACCGTCCCCGACGACGTGCAGGAAGCCTGCGCCCAGTGGGTCGCCCAGCTCTTCTGGCAGACGAAGCGCGACCCCGGCCTCGCCAGCGAATCGATCTCCGGCGGCGTCGCCCGCACCGCCCTCGCCACGCTGCCCGCCACCGTGAAAACGATGCTCGCCCCCTACCGCAACTGGCGGCTGTAATGCTCCCTTCCCAAAATCTGAAATCTGCAATCTGAAATCAAAAATGGAAAAGCCATGTCGCTGCCGCTTCCGCCGAACACCACTTGCGACATCTACCGCGTGGGTGCCTCTCCGCCCGCGTCCCCCGCCGTGGCCGGCGTGCGCGGGCACCTGCGCGGCGACTGGCGGCCCGCCGACCACACCAAGGACGCCAACTGGACGCACATCCTGCTCGTCGATGCGGCCGTCGACCTGCGCGACGCCTACACCGGCGCCCTGTTCTTCGCCGAGCAGGACAGCGTCTATGTCCCCGACCAGACCGGCACGCGCTTCAAAGTCGTGTTCATCGAACGCGTCGACGCCGGCACGTCCAACGACCACAAGCGCGCCTACCTCGACCGCCAAACCCCGGCGTGGCCCAGTGACGATTTGTGATTCCCCCCGTTGTTTAGCCGCTCGCCTACGGCGAGCGCGGATGCGACCCACGCCCCGCATCGACATCGCCGCGCGACGACGTGTCCGCGCTCGCCGTTGGCGAACGGCTAAACG
>JAYSSW010000647.1:0-7557 GCA_043720335.1 Planctomycetia bacterium | reverse complement strand
GCGATAGGCGTTGAATCCGAGTGCGGGCCAGACCTCCGCCAATGTTTCCGGCGCTCCTTCGTTCGTCAAAACCGCCACGCGATCGTCCAAACCGACCGCATTCGGCACCGACTTCCAGCGAATCGCGAACGACATGGGTCAGCTCCTAGATGGGAACATCTTTCCTGTCAATGGGTTGCAGCCAAATCGCCAAGTCCAGTCGTCGATACGAAAAAAATCGCGTGACAAAATGTCACTTGCCCTCTTGACAGGCAAAGGTGGAAGAACGTACAATACATGTACAGATTGCCACAAAGGAGAACGTCATGGACAATTCCACCATTGCTCGACAGCTCCTCTCCGCCGCCCGTCAACTGGAGACGAAGCACTCCAACCTGTACCGGGTCCGCGCCTATCGCCGGGCGGCGCAAACCGTGCTGGGGCTGGAACGTCCGGTCGAGGAACTGCTGACCGAAGCGGGCCGCAAGGCGCTCCGCGACCTGCCCGGGATCGGCACGAGTCTCTCGACCACCATCGAAACGCTGGTCCGCACCGGGGAGATTCCTACCTTGAAGGAAGAAATGCCGACGTTAATCGCGGTGTAGGGCGGACGGTTGTTTCGTCGTGGCGACCGCGACGAAACCGGCCCCGAGCGAGGACGAGCGATGCAGCAGGTGCGACGCTTCCTGGAGATGATACGGTTCAGCCACACGCTGTTCGCGTTGCCGTTCGCGCTTTTCAGCGCGGTGCTCGCCTGGCACTTCAAGGCGGCGTCGTTCCAGTGGGTCGAGCTGGTCGGCATCCTGGCGTGCATGGTCTTCGCACGCAGCGCCGCGATGGCGTTCAACCGTTTGGCCGACCGCGACATCGACGCCCTGAATCCGCGCACCGCAACCCGCCATCTGCCGTCCGGCCAACTGTCGGTTCGCAGTGTCTGGCTCTTCACGGTCCTGTGCAGTGTCGGCTTCATCGCCTGCACCTCGCTTTTCCTTCTCGCGGAGCCGAGCAATCCTTGGCCGTTGATCCTGTCGCTGCCGGTGCTGCTTTTCGTGCTGGCGTACTCGCTCACCAAACGATTCACCGCGCTGGCCCATTTTTGGCTCGGTGCCTCGCTGTTGCTCGCCCCCTTCGCCGCCTGGATCGCGATCCTCGGGCCGGTCGATCTTTGGATCCCGGCTGTGTTGGGGGGGGCGGTGCTGTTCTGGTCGGCGGGCTTCGACATCATCTACGCCTGCCAGGACGCCGATTTCGACCGCCAGGCGAAACTGCACAGTCTGCCCGCGAAGATCGGTGTTGCCAAGGCGTTGAAGGTCGCGTTGGTCTGCCATCTGGTGATGCTTGGCATGTTGACCGCGCTCTATGTGTTGGCCTCTCCACCACTTGGCATGGTGTTCCTGTTCGCGCTGGGCGCGGTGACGATGCTGATCGTGTACGAGCACTCGCTCGTCAGCCCGACGGACTTGACGCGAGTCAACCAGGCGTTCTTCAACATCAACGTCCTCATCAGCATGGGCTTGCTGGCGATCCTGCTGGTCGAGATCGCGCTGATTCGCTGGGGTTATTGATCCCCCATATAGCCCCCGACTTGCCAGGGTACAGGGGCCGCCTCACGGCAGGCGCAGCGGTCGGCTCCAGCCATCCCAACCCTTCATCCGCTCGTAAAGCTGCACCATCTCCGCCACCGACATCACGCGCAGCGGGCAGCGCACAGGGCCGCAATCGACGCCGACCAGCGTCATCATCGCCTTGCTGGCCCGGCTGAAGCCGAACTCCTGCAACACGCGGATCATCTGCACGCTTTGAAGCTGGCAGCGGCGCGCTTCGACGAAGTCGTTGCGCTCCAGCGCGGCGATGATCTTCTGGTAGAGCGGGGCGGCGAAGTTGTAGGTGCTGCCGACCGCGCCGCGCACTCCGAGCGCCATGCCCGCGAGCAGCATCTCGTCGAAGCCGAACACGATGTCGAACGATTGCAGTGCCAAACATTCCTGCAACAACATCAGGTCGCCATTGGTGAACTTGACGCCGTGCAGCGTCGGGATGCGCGGGGCGGCTTCACGCAGGAAGGTGGCCGTCGGGATCGTGACGCCGGTCATCGTCGGGATGTCGTAGTAGTAGAACGGGACCTGCGGGGCGGCGGCGGCCACGGCGGCGCAGTAGTCGATCAGGTCGTCGAGACGGGTCGGCTTGAAGAAGCTGGGCGCCATCGCCGCGATCGCGTCGGCGCCGATCTCCTGGGCGTGCCGGGCGAGCTGCTGCGCTTCCGGCAGGCTGTTGCTGCCGACGTGCAGCACCACCGGCTTGCGGCCTCGGTAGCACGCGACCCAGCGCTCGGCGATGTCGCGCCGTTCCGCGGTCGTCAGCGACAAGCTTTCGCCGGTCGTGCCACACACGAAGACGCCGTTGACGTTCGCTTCGTCCAGGAGCTGCGCCTGCTCGGCGACCTGGTCGGGGTTCAGTCGGCCGTCAACGTGGAACGGCGTGTGCGGCGCGGCCACCAGGCCGGCCAAGCGGAGAGGGAATCGCATCGTCGCTTCCGGGGTTCGTGCCATCGGTTTCGCGGAACGACGGCGATCATCGCAAACGCCGGGAAACATTGCGAGCAAATTGCCGAACCCCACGAACCCGGAGCGCAAGCGATGGGATCACATCGAGCCATGCAGGCGGAGAATTTTCACGCCGCGTGTCTTCAAGGTATCCCATCGCTTGCGCTCCGGGTTCGTGAGGTTAGCCGAAAGGATCAATGGTAGGCGACGCGGTACGCCAGAGCGTAGAAGACCAGTGGCAGCGACAGGGCGAGCAGCAGCGCGGCGGCCGACCACACGCGCGACCTGCGGAAGTTCACTTGGCTCAGGCACAGTGCGGCGAGGGCGCCGCCGATCGCGCCGCCGAGGTGGCCTTCCCAGCTGACGCCGGGCATGAAGTTGACGGCGACCAGCGGGATCATGTTCAGGCCGATGTTCCGCGACCACGCCTGCGTGATCTGATCGCTGAGGTGGCGGCGGTGCAGCAGGAACCAGACGACCAGCCCCGCGAACAAGCCGAACAGCACGCCCGACGCGCCGGCGGTGAGGACGTTGCTTGGTCCGTGCCAAAGCACGAAGCCCGCTGAAACCAAACCCGACACAAGGTAGAGGACGAGGAAGCGGAAGTGCCCCCACATCGCCTCGATCGGGCGGCCGAGGTTGTACAGAGTCCACATGTTGACCAGCAGATGGATCAGCCCGACGTGCAGGAAATTGCAGAGCAGCATCCGCTCGATCTCAGGCCGTTCGTGACGGCCTGGAACGGGGAACACGTCGAACGAGTTGAGCGCGCCCATCTTGCGGAGCAGCTGGTTGTACGCGATGGTGCTTGTTTCGCTGAAGTACTCCGCGAACGAAACGCCTTGCGAAGGGGCGTACAGCATGCCGCCGATGAACACCAGCACGTTGAGCGCCAGCATCGTCCGCGTGACGTAGGGGACGACCGGCTTCTCGAAGAACTCGATCACTTCGCGGAGCGATTCGTCCTCCGCCGGCGGGGGCGGCTTGGGCGGAGCCTTCATGCTCAGCAAGACCGGCTCGCCGATGGCGTGCTTGCCCGCGTCGGTCAAGCGGTAGCCCTGACCGTGCCCTTTCACCCAGTCGGAAAGCGTCACCAGGCCTTGAGTGCGAAGCAGGTCGAGGGCCTGGTCGAGAGCCGCGCGTTCAACGCCGGCTTTCTGGGCGAATGCCGCCGGATAGAGCGGCGACTTCTGGTCGCAGGCGCGCAGGATCCGCAGCAGGAACTCGTCGTCGACACGTTGCATGGTCGCCTCTCAAGGAACTGCCTTCGCTTCTCCGCCCTGAGCCCGAAGCGCGAGCGAGGAAGACCGCGCGACGGTGTGGGCCAGGGGAACGGCGACTCGCGCCGCGAGAGCCGCGACTGGCTTCGCATCGTCGTACGGGAGACGCTTCCCTAGCGGCCATCGCGCGGGTCGGCCTCGCTCGCGCTTCGGGCTCAGACGGCGACTCTCCAGGAGCTGCCTTCTTCCCGACGGTTCCTTCCCGTGGTCCCGCCGCTCAGCGGCTTTCAAGGTTCGCTTCGCTCTGGTCGTTGCCTTCATTGTAGAGGAAGGCGGCGAAGCGAACGCGGCTCACGGCGCGGCCAGCGCCTTCGCCTTCTGCACGGCGGCGCGGACTTCGCGGGTGCGCGGGTGCGCGGGTTCGAGCGTTTCCAGGCGCGCGACGGTCGCTTCGGCCTCGGCGAAGTCGTCGAGCTTCGCCAGCACGCGGGCCAGCCTCGCAAGGTAGAACGCCTGCTGGTGCGGGGGCAGCGAAGACGACAGCGCCTTTTCCAGCTCGCCGCGTGCGTCCTGGTTGCGGTTCAGGCTGCCGAACAGGTCGGCAAGCAGCGCACGCTCGGCACCGGTCGGCTCCTGGCGTTTCAGCGACGCCTGGAACTTCGCGACGGCGCCGGGCCGGTCGACGTCACTGCTGCCGACGACGTAGAGCCTGGCCCGCTCGTCGGCGACCGTCTCCCCTTGCAGGCGGATGTTGGCGTCGATCAGCTCCAGGGCCTTCCTGCGCTCGACCGCTTGTCCTGGAGGAGCCAGGAGAGTCGCGAGATGGCGGCGGGCGACGAGGACCGATTCGCTGGGAGCGCTGAGTTCGGGATCGATGAGCCGCTCGTAGAGCCGGCGGGCCTCGTCGCGCTGGTCGGCGTGGCGGAAGAAGTCGGCGGCGAAGGCGGCCAGAACGAAGTCGTCGGGGCGCTCGGCGAGAGCGAGGCGGTAGGCCTGCTCGGCGAGGTCGTGCTGGCGCAGGATCTCGTGGCCGCGCGCAGTTAAGAGTGGGACGCGGGCTTCGAGTCCGCGTTCCTTCAGCTTCGCCTTGGCCAGTTCCAGGGTCTTCGCGGCGGCGTCGGGCTGCTTGGCGAGCATCAGGTGCTCGACCAGCGCCAGCCAGACTTCCGGCGCGTGCTCGGCGCTGACGAGGGCGGTGCGGAGCGCCTGCTCGGCTTCGGCGAGGTCGCCGATGGACTGGCGGATCCGGGCCATCCAGAGATGGTCGCGGAAGTCGCGCGACGGCAGCGTGACGGCGGCCGCGGCGCGCTGGCGGGCTTCCGGCGCGTTCAGGTTGCCGGCCGCGACCTCGGCGGCGACACGCGACAGGTCGCGGTCGAGCGGCATGCGCGGCAGGTAGCTCGCGATCATCTCCTCGGCCTGCAGGAACTCGTGGCGGTCAACCAACAGCTGCAGGAGCCGCTGCAGGACACGCGGGCTGGTCTCGCCGAACTTGAAGGCGTCGAGGTAGTGCTGGATGGCCTTCTGGTACTGCCCCTCGCGCTCGTCGATGGAGGCCGCGAGCAGATGCAGGCGGGGCCAGTCGCGCTGGCGCTCCAGCAGCTCGTCGAGGCTGCGGCGCACGTCGGCGAGCTTGCGCTGGCTGCCCTTCGCTTCCTGGACGAGCAGGGCGAGCGTGCCGTAGCGCCAGTGGACGCCCTGCTCGCCTTCAAGCTTGCGCAGCTCGGCGATGAGCTTGCGGGCGGACTCGCCCTGGTTCCGCCGCAGCGCCGCTTCGAGGAGCCAGAAGCGGCTGCGCAGGTCCTGCGGTTGTTCCTGGGCGATGTCGCGCCAGCGCTGGGCGGCGCGGTCGTCGTCGCCGAGGCGTCGCCAGGTGTCGGCCAGCTCGCGCCACAGCCGGGTCCGCTGCTCGAGCGGCGTGTCGGGGAGCTGGTCGGCGAGGCGGTCGAGCGCGTCGCGGTCGTCGGGCGTCGCACGGCTGCCGTGCAGGCGGATCTTCGCCAAGCGCACCTCAAGGCGGTCGCCGAACTTCTTCTCGGCGTCGGCGAGTGCTCCGGCGGCGGCGTCCCAGCGGCCTTCGAGCACGGCGAGGTCGGCGAGGGCGCACCACACCACGATCTCGTCGGGCTGTGATTTTTTGCGGGCTTCCAGCAGCTCGCGGGCGGGGCCGAACTGCCTGCGCACGGCGAGAACCTCCGCTTGAAGAACGGCCGGCTCCAGGCTCGCCGGGTTTGCCTTGATGGCTGCGGCGAGGTCGGCTTCGATCTCGTTCCAGGTGCGTTCCTTCTCCTGCAGGCGAAGCTGCTGGTACAGCCGGGCGCGGGCCAGCAGCAGCCTCAGGTTCGCCGGCGCGTCGGGCCGGGCTTTGACGGCGTCCAGTTCATCGATGGCTTCGCCCAGGCGGCGCTGCTCGAGCAGCGCCGAGCCGAGGCCGACCCGGGCGGCGGTCCAGTTCGGCTCGGCGTTCACCGCCCGGCGGTAGGAGAGCAGGGCGTGCTCCAGGTCCCCCATCTGCTGGTAGCAGTAGCCGAGCATCGCGTCGACCCGGCTGCTCCATTCGGACTTCGGCCCAAGTTCGAGGCGGACGCGCTCCAGATGGGTGACCGACTCGGCCCACTTCCCCTGGGCGACGCCGATGCGCGCCTGCAGGTAGCGGGGCAGGGCGGGGGCCAGCCCGGCGTCCTGCAGCTCCTGGATCTTCGCCTCGGCGGCGCCGTACTGCTTCTCGTCGATGAGCAGGTCGGCGTAGAGGACCAGCAGCTCAAAGACGCGCGGCAGCCTCGCCAAGCCGTCGCGAAGCACCTCGATCGCGGCGGCGCGCTGGCCGCCGCGCAGCAGCAGGCTGGCCGACGCCTTGTAGAGCGACAGTTCGCGCGGGTGCGCCTTGCGTCCGTCGTCGAGGGTCTTGGCGGCGCCGGCGTGGTCGCCTTTCGCCTGCAGCCAGTCGGCCCACGCGAGCACGACGCCGAGGTCGCCGGGCGCCAGCTTCCGCGCCGCGAGCAGGTCCTGCTCCGCGAGCGCGTCGTTCCTTTCGGACTGCTGGCGACGCGAGCGGGCCAGCCAGGCGCGCGGGTTGTCGGGGTTCGCCTTCACCAGCGCGTCGAGCACCTCGCCCGCCTCCTGGTCCTGCTGGAGCTGCTGGTGCACCTCAGCGAGCAGCAGGTGGCTGTCGATGCGCTTCGGGTCGATCTTGATCGCGCGCTGGAACGAGTCGGCTGCTTTCAGATAGTCCTTGCGTGCCTCCTGGCACCAGCCGAGCATGTGGAGCAGCTCGGCGCGGTCGAGGCCGGTGTCCATCAGCTTGGCGATGTGGCCGGCGGCCTCGTCGACGCGGTCGATGGCGATGAGGTTGTGGACCAGCCTCAGCCGCAGCGCGTGCTGGTCGGGCTTGCTGCGCAGCACCTCCTCCATGCGCAGGACCAGGCGGGACTGGTCGGCGTAGCTTACCGCGCGCTTGTCGAGCAGCTCGACGTACTTCTGCTGCGCTTCGACGTCGCCGGGGACGGTGGCGAGGAAGTGCGAGTAGTGGAGCATGGCGCCGTCGAGGTCGCCTTTGGCCACCGCGCGGTTGGCCTGCTCGAGCAGGGCGTGGGCGTTGCGGATCGACTGCTCCTGGTGCAGGAGATGAACACACAGGCCCGCGACAACGAGCAGACCGAAGGTGACGAGGAGCAGCTTGGCGTTGGGTTTGCGGCGCATGGACCACGGGGGAAGCGGGGAGTCGGAGGGGAGACGGCCACGCTTCCATCATAACTTACAAACGGGTCCGGGGCGGAAAAGGAAGAAGCCCGCAGGGTTTCCTGCGGGCTTCTTCA
>JAYSSW010000646.1:0-3607 GCA_043720335.1 Planctomycetia bacterium | reverse complement strand
ACGCAGGCCGTTCGCCTGAACGTGAACATGAATCGGGTCTCCGTCGTGGGGGAACCCCTCACCCTCGGTCCCTCTCCCCGTAACGGGCTCAGGCGCCGCTGCGTGGCTTGCTCAGCGCAGCGCGGACATGGGCGAGCAGGTCGGCGCGGCTGAACGGCTTCTGGAGGACCGCGCGGCTGGCCGGGGCGAGGAGCAGGTCGGTCGGGCTGGGGGCGTGGCCCGACATGAACACGACGTGCAGGCCGGCGCGGAGGCGCTGCAAGCTCTGGGCGAGCAGATGGCCGTTCAAGCCCGGCATGACCACGTCGGTGAGAAGCAGGTCGTAGTGGAGGTTGGGGGTCAGGGAGATGGTGGTCGCCTCGAAGGCGTTCGTGGCGGGGAGGACGCGGTAGCCGGCCTGTTCCAGGATGGTCTGCGCCAGCTTGCGGATGGCGGGCTCGTTCTCGACCAGCAGGATGCAGGCGGGTTCGTCGGGGGAGGCCGGCTCGGCGGAAGGCTCCGTCGGCGCGCCGTCCTGCTCGCAGCGGGGCAGGTAGAGGTCGAACGTCGTGCCGGCCCCCGGGCTGCTCGTGACGTGGATCGCTCCCCCCGACTGCTTGACGATGCCGTGGGCGCTCGCCAGGCCCAGGCCGGTCCCCTTGCCGGGGTCCTTCGTGGTGAAGAACGGCTCGAACAACTTCACCTGGGTCGCTTGGTCCATGCCGTGCCCGGTGTCGCGGATCGACCAGCGGACGAAGGCGCCCGGCGGCAGCGCCAGCGAAGCCGCCTCCGGCTCGGCGAGCGTCGCGTTCGCGGTGGCGACGGTGAGGACGCCGCCGGCCGGCATGGCGTCGCGGGCGTTGGAGACCATGCCCAGCAGCACGTGCTCGAGCTGCCCGGCGTCGGCCAGCACCGGCCAGAGCGCGGGCGCCAGCTCCCATTGCACGCGCACCGCCGGCCCCGCCAGCTCGGCGGCCAGCTCGGCGTGCCCGCGCAGCAGGTCGTTGAGCGGCACCGCCCCCATCCGCAGCAGCGACTTGCGGCTGTAGGCGAGCAGCTGGCGGGTCAGCTTCGCGGCGCGCTCGGCGGCGGCCTGCACAAGCCGCAGCTTCTGCAGCAGCGGATCGCTTTCCGCCATCGCGTCGAGGGCCATCGACGTGTTGCCCAGGATGACGGTGAGGATGTTGTTGAAGTCGTGGGCGACGCCCCCCGCCAGCCGGCTGACCGCGTCGGCCTTCTGGACCTGGCGCTTCTCCCCCTCGCGGCGTTTCTCGTCGGAGACGTCGCGGCGGACCTCGATGACGCCGACCACTCTGCCTTTTTCGTCGAGGTAAGGGAACCGGTGCGACTGGTGGACGCGCTCGGCGCCGTTGAGGGTGGCTGTCTCCTCGACCACCTGCGGCGCGCCGGTCTCAGCGAGGAGCCGGTCGTTGGCGCGGGCCTTGGCGGCGTCCCGCGGCGCGAGGAACTCGTCGTCGCGGCGCCCGACCACGTCCTGCACGCGGCGGCCCAGCAGCTTCGCGGCGGCGCGGTTGGCGAACAGGCATCTCCCCTCCCGGTCCTTCACGAAGATGGCGTCCTGCCCCCCCTCGACAACGGCGTTGAGCAGCTGGTAGCTCTCCTTGAGGGCGGTCTCGGCCCGTTTGCGCTCCGTGATGTCCACGTTGAACATCAGGATCTCGCCGGGGCTGCCGTCCGACTCGTCGAGCAGGGTGACGCACGAATGCACCCAGACGACGCTGCCGTCCTTGCGCAGCCAGGGGCGCTCGGCGACGTAGCGCTTGCTGCGGTTCTGGCCGTTGACCAGCTTGAAGGCGCGCTGCTCGGAGTTCTCCTGGTCGTCCTCGTTGAGCAGCCAGCGGTAGGGGTGGCTGAGGAGTTCCGCTTCGCTGAAGCCGGTCATCTCGCAGAAGGCGGGGTTGACGTAGGCGAATGTCCCCTTGAGGTTGCGGATGGCGATGCCGACGTCCGACTTGGCGAGCATCGAATGCAGGCGCATCTTGCTGCTCTTGAGGTCGTCCTCCAGCTCCTTGCGCTGCGTCATCTCGCGCAGGGTGCAGAGGATCTTCCGCGTGGCGCCCTGCTCCTGCACGAGAAGGTGCATCTCCAGCCCGAACCAGGGATGCTCGCCCCGGACGTTGCGGTAGCGGATCTCGACGCGGCGCTTCTCGCCCGCCAGCACGGCGCGCTGGGCTTCCTGGACGAGCGGCTGGTGGCGTGGATGGACCCGGTCCCAGAACTGCGGCCACGTGGTGGCTTCGTCGTCGTGGCCGGTGACGCGCTGGTAGGAAGGGCTGAGGTGCAGCGTCTCCGCCTCCACGTTCCAGAGCGCGACGATGTCGTTCGCCGAGTCGGCCAGCGTGCGGTAGCGCTCGTCGCTTCCCTCGCGGGCCCGCAGCGCGCCGCGCCGCTCGGTCTGCGTGATGTTCAGGTACAGCGCCGCCAGCGGGACCGACCAGCCCAGCTGCTGAAGCAGGTCGCCCGGCGCCTGGGTCAGCCACGCGCCCGACACGACGAACCGCTGCAGGATGAACCAGCCGACCAGGGCGACGGCGGTCTCGCGCAGCGGCAGCCGGGTCGCCAGCGCCAGCACGAGGGCGGTCGGTGCGAAGCGCAGCCAGGTCGCCGCGTCGGCGGGGGCGATTTTCAGCAGCAGCGGGGACGCGGCCAGCAGCGCCAGCCACGCGGCGGCTTCGATCGCCTCGGCGCGGGCGAGGGGCCGATTCCACGCTGCCAGCAACGGTGCGAGAATCAGCAGCGCGCCGGCGTCGGCCATGGCGTGCGTGGCGACGAACGGCCAGAACTGCATGCTGGGCAGCGCTTGCAGCGTGACGAGTGCCGCTGCACCAACCAGCAGGCTTCCCGCGACGCCGCCCAGCGACAGCATGGCGAAGGCTCCGAAGCCGACGAGGCGGCCGAAACGCGGGTCGCCGAATCGGCGCAGCAGGCGGGTGACGAGGAGCGCCTGCAGCGGCCCGGCCAGCACCGTGACGAAAGCCGCAGGCCAGGGAGTCGCGAAATGCCACGCCGTCGCTATCCCGGCGAGGAGAACGCCAGGGAGCAGCGACGCGCCCCAGCGCGTCATCAGCGCGGTGGCGACCCCTGCGAGCGGCCAAAGGAAGCTCGCGGTTGGAGCACGAGGCGCCAGGGCCATCGTCAACGCCGTCACGCCGAACGCGGCGAGCAGGTTCGTGAGCGCCCATACTCCCGGGCGCGCAGGCCAGCAAGCGCGGCCGTGCTGCAGCAGGGAGGCCAGCCAGGAGTAAGACGTAAGAGGAGGCATCAAAGATCCACGATTCTTTTCGAGATTTGCAGCGTGAGGGACTTTATAACCGACTTTCTGTCAAGATTCATCCAAAATGTTGAAATTTTATCGGGCAGCGACGCCCCCTTCCTCCTTGCACTTAGCGTTACCGGATGGCGAGTTCGGCCTGGCGATGGTTCCTTCGTCCTTTGCCCCTTTCTTTGATGAGGCATGGGTGTAAAATAACCGTGACGACGCAAGCCCGTCGTGAACGCTGGAAATGTGGGTTGTCCTACGCCACGTTAAAAACAAGGAGCCTCTCCATGCAAGACCTCGTCGAAGAAATCCGCCAGCTCAAGAAGCAGCACAACGCGACCATCCTCG
>JAYSSW010000645.1:0-7570 GCA_043720335.1 Planctomycetia bacterium | reverse complement strand
TTCGATCTCGAAGCGGGCTTCTCTTTTTCATTCCTGCGGGCCGACGGCTACGCCAGATTGGCGAGGCGGCCGGTGCTGTCGCCGAGGACGTCGACGCTGGAGCCCATGCGGTCGAGCATGGAGAGCCAGAGGTTGTTGAGCGGCGTGTCGCGGTTGTAGCGGACGTGGCGTCCGGAGCGGATGGAGGCGCCGCCCCTGCCGGCGAGGAGGATGGGGAGGTCGTCGTGGTTGTGGCGGTTGCCGTCGCTGTTGCCGCTGCCGTAGGCGATCATGCAGTGGTCGAGCAGGTTGCCGTCCCCTTCGCGCGTGTCCTTGAGGCGGCCGAGGAGGTAGGCGTACTGCGAGACGTGGAAGCGGTTGATGAGGCTGATCTTGGCCAGCTTGCGGGCGTCGTTGGCGTGGTGCGACAGGTCGTGGTGGCCTTCGGGGACGCTGATGAACGGGTAGGGGCGGTTGCTGCCTTCGTTGGCGAGGACGAAGGTGCAGACGCGCGTCACGTCGGCCTGGAAGGCGAGGACCATCAGGTCGCAGAGGAGGCGGAGGTGCTCCTGGTGAACGGCCGGGATCGCGGTGGGGCGTGCCATGTCGGGGCGGCGCGGCTCAGGGAGGCGGCGGGCGCGCTCGATGCGCTGCTCGATGTCGCGGATCGACGACAGGTACTCGTCGAGGCGGCGCTGGTCGTTGCCGCTCAGGCGGGGCGACAGCGTGGCGACGTCCTCGCGGACGAAGTCGAGGATGCTGCGGCGGTTGGCCTCGTGGCGGGCGCGGTCGGCGTCGGCCCCGGCGCCGAACAGGCGGTCGAAGATTAGGCGCGGGTCGTTGAGCTTGGGGACCGGCGTGGTGGCGGAGCGCCAGGAGATGGTCGAGGAGTAGACGCAGCTGTAGCCGGAGTCGCAGTTGCCGGCCATGGCGCTCGGGTCGGCGCCGATCTCCAGCGAGGCGAGGCGGGTCTGGTCGGCGAGGCGGCTGGCGGCGACCTGATCGACGGAGACACCGGCGCGGATGTCGCTGCCGTCGGTCTTGCGGGGCTGGGCGCCGGTGAGGAAGGCGCCCATGGCGCGGGCGTGGTCGCCGGCGCCGTCGCCGTTCGGCCTCGCCTTGTCAGCGGTCAGGCCGGTGAGGACGTTGACGTATTCCTTCACGTCGTTGAGGGGCTGGAGGATGTTGGGCAGCGTGTAGTTCGCCCCTTCGCTGGTGGGGGTCCACTCGGCCATGTGCTTGCCGTTGGGGACGTAGAGGAACGCCATCCGGTTCGGGGCGCGGACGCCCTGAGCCGGGGATTGCGTCGCCCACGCGGTCATCGGCCCCATCGCTTCCAGCCAAGGCAGTGCGACGGCGGCCCCCAGGCCGTGCAGCACCGTCCGGCGGGAGATTGGCGAATGCATCATGGATTGCTTTCCTTTCCTCGACGTAGTCGGAAGGGATCACTCTTGGTTATTTCGACCACCAGGGCCGACAAGCGGAAGTCGTTCTTGGGCAGCGCAGCCACGATCTGGTCGAGGGCGCGTTTGTCGTAGTACTCCATGCCTCGTCCGGTGGCATAGGTTAACATCTTTTCGGCCAAACAGCGACTGAAAAGCTCCTTCTTTCCGAGCAGGATCTCCTTCAGCTCCTGCGGCCCCTGGAACTTCTGCCCGCCGGGCAGCTCGCCGGTCGGGTCGATGGGGCTGTCGCCGTCCTTGCTGCGGTACTTGCCGACCGCGTCGAAGTTCTCGAACGCGAAGCCGATCGGGTCCATGCGGGCGTGGCAGCCCGCGCAGCTCGGGTTCTTGCGGTGCTGCTCCATGCGTTCGCGGAGCGTGCCTTTCAGCTGCTCCTTGCCGCCGTCCAGTTCCGGCACGTCGGGCGGCGGGGGCGGCGGCGGCGTGCCAAGGATCTGCTCCAGCACCCAGCGGCCCCGCTTCACCGGCGCGGTGCGGGTCGGGTTCGAAGTGATTGTCAAAATGCTCGCCTGCGTCAAGACGCCGCCGCGCGTGCTGTCGGCGAAGTTGACTTTGACGAACTCCTTGCCCCGGATCGGCTGGCCTGGTTTCGCGGCGGGCTTCTGGTTGAAACCGTTGCCGTTCGTGTCGGCGATGCCGTAGTGTTTCGCGAGCCGTTCGTTGAGGAAGGTGAACTTGCTGTCGATGATCTCCAGGATGCTGCGGTCCTCGTCGAGGATGGCGCCGAGGAAGAGCTGCGTTTCCTTGAGCATCGAGCGTTTGAGGTCTTCGCCGAACTCGGGGAACAGCTTCTTGTCGGGCGTGTGGTTGGCGAGGAGGCGGAGCTGCAGCCACTGCGTCGCGAAGTTGTCGACGAGCGATTTCGCCCGGCTGTCCTTCAGCATGCGGCGGGTCTGGGCTTCCAGGTTCGGGTGCAGCTGCTGCTTCGCGGCCAGGGCGAACAGCTCGTCGTCCGGCATCGTGTTCCAAAGGAAGTACGACAAGCGCGACGCAAGCTGGTAGTCGTCGATGGGGTGGGCGTCCTTGCTGTCGGGGCGGTGGTCAAGTTCGATGCGGAAGAGGAACTTCGGCGACACGAGGACCGCTTGCAGCATGAGCTGCACGCCGGCGTCCCAGCGTTCCTTGCGCGACTCGGCCGCGTCGTAGACCTTCATGAGCCGTTCGACTTCGCCGTTGGTGACGGGGCGGCGGTAGGCCTTGGTGGCGAAGCGGGCGATGATCTCCTGGGCCGCCTCACGGTTGGTCGCGCCTTCCTTGTGGGCCATGATCCTGCGGTGCGACAGCGGGCGCGTGTCGAGCGGGCCTTCGAGCTGGATGTTCTCGACCATCAGCCCGTGACGCTTGGGGGCTTCCTTCACGTCCTTGCCGTCTTTCGCGTCTTTGGGATCCTTCGCTTCCGTGTCCGGCTCCTTCGCGTTGAGCAAACGCGCCGCGACACGGTTGGCGCCCTTCTTCAGCTCGATCTTGACCTCGTGTGATTGGGACGACTTGCCGTCGGTCCCCTTGACCGTGAATTCCTTGACCGGCTTGCCGTTGACGAGGATCTCGAAGCGGACCGGCTCGTTGGTGGGCTGCTGGGCGAACCCCTTCACGCGCGCCTTGAATTCGCCGTCCTGGGTGAGCACATAGGCCGAGGAGATGGTCTTGTCCTTCTCGAACAGCCCGCGGGACCGCATCTTCTCGTCGATCTTCTTGATGGCGGGTTCGAGGAAGCGGGCGGCGGTGGTGCGGGTGTTCGGCTTGGGCAGGTCGCCGACAAGGACGGCACGCGTCGTGATCGCTTCCGCCGCCGCGAGGTAGCGTTCCATCAGGACGGGGGACAGTGTCAGCACGTCGCCGATGTTGTCGAAGCCGTAGCCGACATCGTCGGCGGGGAAGTCTTCGGACGGGTCGAAATCGACGCCGACGAGGTCGCGGATGGTGTTGTTGTACTCGGTCTTGTTGAGCCGCCGCATCGTGACCCGGCCCGGATCGGGGGGCGCGGTGCGGTCGTGCTCCTCGTAGATCGCCGCGATCGCCTTCAGGAACGCCTCGGTGTCCTTGATGTCGGGACGCGGCCTGCCTTGCGGCGGCATCTCGCCTGCGTGCACCATCTGCGTCACGCCGTTCCACACCTTGCGATTCTTGACGAGGCTGGCCACGTCCTTGTAGACGTGCAGCACCAGGTCCGCTTTCTTCTTCGTGGGGCCGTGACATTCAACGCAGTGCTTGGCGAGGAACGGCTGGATCGACTTGTCGAATTGCGCCGTGCCAAGGGCAGGAACCTGCGCCTGCGCCGCCGGTCGCAGCGCGAACGCGCCGAGGACCAGCACGGCCACGAAGATGCCCAGGAGCAGGAAAGCACGTGAACGCATGGCGAGATTCGTCTCGAAAGGACGTCGTGGGAGGCGGGCCATCGGCCAAGGGCAGGACTATCTACTCCTATTGTAGCAGATGCGGCGCCAATCCGCAATTCGAAAACGGGCGCAAATAGCGTGATGGAGGCGTAGTGTCGCAGGGATCTGCGCCTCACGGTGAGCGCCAGGGCTGCTGCCCTGGGGATTTGCATTCCCAGGGCAGCAGCCCTGGGCTTTCATCATTCAGCCATCGCTGCTTGACCGCGTGCTACCTCATGTTCGCCTTCATGAACTGCAAACCCTTCGTGTAGACCTCCTCCGGCGCCGGGAACAGGTCGCGCCACACTTTCGTCGCGGCGGCGAGCGCGGGCAGGGCGCGGCCGAACGCTTCGATGACCATCCAGCCGTCGTACTTCACGTCCTTCAGCGATTGAAAGGTTTCGTCCCAGTGGACCATGCCGGTGCCGGGGGTGCCGCGGTCGTTCTCGCTGATGTGGACGTGGCCGAAGTGCGGGTAGAAAGCTTTGATCGTCGGGACCGGGTTCTTCTCCTCGATGTTGGCGTGGAAGGTGTCGTACATCGAGCGGAAGAACGGATGGTTGACGCGCTCGACCAGATCCTTGGCCTGGGCGGCGGTCGTGAGGAAGTAGCACTCGAAGCGGTTGAGGTACTCGATGCAGAGCTTGACGTTGTGATCCTGGGCGACGACGGCCGACTGCTGCATGACTTCGACGCAGCGCTTCTTCTCGTCGTCGGTCGGGCCGCTGCCTGAGAAGACGCCGAGGGGCGAGTGGTAGGGGCCGCAGAGGTTCTCGCCGCCGAGGTGGGCGGTCATCTCGATGGCCCAGCGGTGGCGTTCGAGCGCTGCTTTGCGGATCGCGGGGTCGGGGCTGATCGGGTTGGCGTCCTCGCCGACGACGGTGACGGTGGTGCAGCCCAGCCCCTGCTTCTTCAGCTCCTGGCCGACGGCCTTGAAGTGGCTGGCGTCGCCTTCGAACAACGGCACCTCGACGCCGTCGTAGCCGGTCGCCTTCAGCTTGGCGAGCAGCGGAAAATGCTCGTCCGTGACATGGGTGGTCCAGAGCAGCAGATTCATCCCGTACTTCATGATGCGAACCTCGTCGTGACTGCGGTAGCCTTGTGAATCGGCCTATTGTGCGGGGTCGGCCACCGCGAGGCAAGCACTTTCACCCGGAACTGTTTTGCGTCCCCGATGCGGGATTGGTACGATGCAATAAAGCCCCGTTTGACCAGCATGCCTTCGTTGTGACTCGTCAAGGAAATCCCATGAATCCGCTGACCCGCTGGTGCGGCGCCGCCGTGGCGCTGTTCCTCGCTACTGGCCCGCTGTTCGCCCAGGACGCCATCCAGTTCGCCCGCACGCCGGCCATCTCGCCCGATGGTTCGCTGGTCGCGTTCAGCTACCTGGGCGACCTGTGGATCGTCGACGCCAAAGGCGGCTCGGCCCGGCTCCTCACCATGCACGAGAAGCACGACTTCAATCCCGTCTTCAGCCCCGACGGCAAGCAGATCGCCTTCTCGTCGAATCGGCATGGCCAGTACGACGTGTTCGTCATCCCCGTCGAAGGGGGCAGGCCGACCCGGCTCACCTTCGACTCCGGCGACGACCACGTCACCACCTGGTCCCCCGACAGCCAACGCATCCTGTTCATGTCGGGCCGGCTCACCGATTTCCCGTTCCGCCAGGAACTGTACTCCGTCTCCGTCAACGGCGGCCAGGCCACGCGCGTCAGCGCCTTCGAGGGGCGCGACGCGTCGTTCTCGCCCCGGGGCGATCTGCTCGCCTACACGCGCGGGCCTGGCTCGTGGTTCCGCAAGTTCTACAAAGGCTCGTCCAACGACGACCTGTGGGTCTGCAACGCCGACGGCGCCAACAACCGGCGCCTGACGACGCATCCCGGCCAGGACAACTACCCGCAGTGGGCGCCCGACGGCAAGTCGCTCTACTACGTCACCGACTCGCAATCGACCCTCACCAACATCGTTCGACAGGAGATCGACCCCGAGCGCGGCGTCTTCCCGGACAACAGCAAGCCCGTGCTTTTGACCCAGCACAAGGACGACAACGTCCGCCGGGCGAAGCTGTCCGCCAACGGCGAATGGATCGTCTACGAGTGCGGCGCCGACCTCCACGTCCTTTCGGTCAAGGACGGCAAGAGCAGCAAGCTCGCGATCCAGGTGAAGGCGGACGACAAGGCCAACGTCGACCGCATCCAGACCTTCACGGCCAGCGCCACCGAATACGCCCTCTCCAGCGACGAGAAGCACATCGCCTTCGTCGTCCACGGCGAAATCTTCCTCATGGGCCGCAACGGCGGCAAGGCGAAACGGCTCACCGAGAACCCCGGCTTCGACCACGGCGTCGCCTGGTCCCCCGACTCGAAGAAGATGTTCTTCCTCTCCGACCGCAGCGGCCACCAGGACATCTACCTCCTCGAAGGCGACGACCCGGACCATCCCGACCTCGTGCAAGCGCACTGCTTCAAGGTCAAGCAGATCACCAACACGCCGGAGCCGGAAATGGGCATCAGCTTCTCGCCCGACGGCACGAAGGTCGCCTTCGTCCGCGCCGGCAAGCTGATGCTGATGAGCCCCGATGGCACGGGCGAGAAGGTGCTGGCGAAGAACGGCCAGATCTTCGACTACGAATGGTCCCCCGACTCGAAGTGGATCTGCTACGCCCGTACCGACGGCTCGTTCGCCAGCGAGCTGTTCATCATCCCCTCGACCGGCGCCACCGACAAGGAGCCGGCCCGCAACATCACCCGCTTCGCCACCTACAACGGCGGCGTCACCTGGAGCAGGACCGGCAACCGCGTCGCCTTCCTCAGCAACCGCAAACGCGACCAGCAGAGCGCCTTCGTCATCTCGCTGCAGAAGCCCATCGCCACCGGGGCGGCGCCGAGCAAGGAGATCGACTGGGACGGCATCCATCTCCGCGTCCGCCAGCCGGCCAACATGAACGTCCTCGAATGCGCCCTCTCCAGCGACGGCTCCAAGATCGCCTTCCGCGCCTCGCTCGACGGCGACGACCTCTGGGTCGCCAGCGTCGATGGCGGGCAGGTCTCGCGGCTCACCACCGGCGGCGTCAAGCCGTCGCAGATCCAGTGGTCGAAGATCTTCACCAGCCAGATCTTCTTCCGCGACGGAAACGGCTCGCTCCGCACCGTCGCGCTCGGCGGCGTCCCTGGCATTCCCCCTTCGACGATCCCCTTCCAGGCCCGCATGACGATCCGCCAGGACGAGCTGTTCCACGAGATGTTCGACCAGGGCTGGCGCGCGCTCGACGAAGCCTTCTACGACGGCAACTTCCACGGCGCCAACTGGAAGAAGCTGCGCGGCAAGTACCGCGACCTCGTCAAGCACTGCGCCATGAAGGAGGACCTCTACTCGCTCGTCAGCTTGATGCTCGGCGAACTCAACGCCTCGCACCTCGGCATCAGCGGCCCCACCGCCAGCCCGGAGCAGAAGACGGCCGAGCTGGGGCTGATTTTCGACGAACGCCACCCCGGACCCGGCCTGAAAATCCGCGAGATCCTGAAAGGCGGCCCCGCCGACCAGCGCGGCATCAACCTCAAGATCGGCGACGTCGTCGTCCGCATCGACGGCGTCGAACTCGATGGCCGAACCGACGTCGCCAAGCTGCTCAACGACAAGGTCGGCGAAACCGTCGTCCTGCATGCCAGCCCGAACCCGGCCGACCCGATCTTCAAACGCAGGGTTGAGCTGGTTGGCGCCGAACTCTCCGCCATCGTCAAGCTCCAGTACGAG
>JAYSSW010000644.1:0-7571 GCA_043720335.1 Planctomycetia bacterium | reverse complement strand
CGACAAGCGTGTCATTTGCACGAACGAAAATTCTCACGGCGGGCGTGCGCCGCGCCGCTCGCCTTTTGTCGCCGCGAAACTTCGCGCTTCGTTCCGGTTGCGACGGCGCCGGCGCGACGTTTCCGCGCTCCGCTTCGCGGCGCGGCTAAACCTTCCCGCACTTCACGCCGATTCCAGATACGGGATTTCGTTTCCGGGGCAGGGACACGCCATGGGCTTCTTCACAGGTCGGGTGACTTGCACGCGCTTCCGGGTCGACGGCGCTCCGCTGCGCACCTTCGGCATCGAGCACCTCGAGATGCTCGACGCCTGCGCCCTCGGCCGGCAGGCCACCGCCAACAGCGACGGCTCGCAGGTCGGCTGGATCGCCGGCGACCACATCCTCGACACCCGCTTCGACCTCGCCAAGAACGTCGTCAACGACACCCTCCAGTTCGCCATGCGCGTCGACGAGATCAAGATCCCCGGCGACCTCCTCCGCGCCTACACCCAGGTCGAGATCGACGCCCTCGCGGCAGGCAACCCCAGCGGGTTCGCCAGCTCGAAGCAGAAACGCGAAGCCCGCCAGGTCGCCAAGGACCGCCTCGAACACGAGGCCCGCGACGGCCGCTTCCTCCGTCGCCGGTCGATCCCCGTCCTGTGGGACGCCCCCTCCAGCGAGTTGCTGGTTGGCACAACCTCCGTGACCGCGCTCGACCGGCTGCACCCGCTCTTCCAGCAGACCTTCGACCGCAAGTTCGAGATGCTCGGCGCCGGCAGGCAGGCGTTCGCGCTCGCCGAGGTCAACAACCAGATGCGCAGCGTCGACGACGCCACGCCGACCGCGTTCGTCGCCAGCCAGTCCGCCCAGGTCTCCTGGGTCGCCGACGAAACGAGCCGCGACTACTTCGGCAACGAGTTCCTGCTCTGGCTGTGGTTCACCCTCGACAACGAATCCGACACGCTCAAGCTGATGGACAAGAGCGAGGTCGCGGTGATGATCACGAAATCCCTCACGCTCGAATGCCCGCGCGGGCAGACCGGCAAGGAGACGATCAGCAGCGACGGACCGACACGATTGCCCGAAGCCCTGCGGGCCATCCAGACCGGCAAGCTGCCCCGCAAGGCCGGCATGATCCTCGTCCGCCACGACGAGCAGTACGAACTCACGCTCCAGCCCGAAACCATGACCATCGGCAGCGCGAAGCTCCCCGCCGCCGAGGGCGAAAGCGACCAGGCGAGGCTGGAGGACCGCGTCACCAAGCTGCGGCACCTGCTCGAAACCCTCGACCTGATGTACGCCGCCTTCCTCAACCACCGCCTCAGCGACGGCTGGAAGCAGGTCGAGAAGAAGATGAAGCACTGGCTCCAGCGCGAGGAACGCAAGGTCGCGTGAGCGGTGCGACGCACCCCAGCGCAGGGGGAGAATGAATGCGCCAAGCCCCACCATGAGCAACGCGATTGGTGGGGGTCTAAGCACGCGCCGATTCACCCCCAGGAATCGCTTCGCTCATCCTGGGGCTTGGCGATTTTGCCCGTCCTACACCAGCCGGTCGGCTTTGCGCAGCGCCGGGAACAGCCACGCCCACGCCGCCGTCACGACGATCGCGCCGGCGCCGCCGAACGCGACGGCGGCGACCGGGCCCAGCACGCTCGCCACGACGCCGCTCTCGAACTCGCCCAGCTCGTTCGACGCGCCGATGAACAACGTCGACACCGCCGACACCCGGCCTCGCAGCGCATCGGGCGTCGAGAGCTGGATCAGGCTCTGGCGGATGTACACCGACACCATGTCGGCGCCCCCCATCACCGCCAGCAGCGCCACCGACAACACGAACGACCGCGACAGCGCGAACCCGACGACCACCACGCCGAACAGCGCCACCGCCAACAGCATCTTCACGCCGGCCCGGCTCCGCACCGGCCGCAGCGCCAGATGCGCAGCGACGACGAGCGCGCCGACCGAAGGCGCCGCCCGCAGCACGCCGAACCCGCCCGCCCCGACTTCGAGGATGTCGGCCGCGAACACCGGCAGCAGCCCCGTCGCGCCGCCCAGCAGCACCGCGAACAGGTCGAGCGAGATCGCCCCGAAGACCAGCTTGTTCGCCCAGACGTACTCCAGCCCCTCGCGGATCTGCGCTCGCCGCGACCGCCCCGGCTCGACGACGGGCCGCGTCTCGCTGCGGACCATCAGCACGCAGAAACCCGCCAGCCCGTCCAGCAGCACGCACACCAGGTAGCCGAGGATCGGCGACAGCGCGCACAGCAGCCCCCCCAGGGCAGGCCCGACGATGCTGGCCAGCTGGAACGCCAGCGACGACGCGGCGATCGCGCGCGGCAGCAGGGGCTTCGGCACGAGCATCGGCCCCAGCGCGCTCGCCGCCGGCAGGAAGAAGGCGCGGGCGCAGCCGAACAACGCCGACAGCGCGAAGATCATCCACAGCCCGCCCCCCAATTGCGACCGCGCCGCCAGCCCCGCCGCAGTCAGCAGCTGGGCGGCGAAGCAGAGCACCAGGATGCGGCGGCGGTCGTGCCGGTCGGCCGTCTCGCCGGCGAACAGCGCCAGCGCGAACAGCGGCAGGAACTGCACCAGCCCGATCATCCCCACCAGGAACGACGACTGCGCCACCGACATCGTCTCGCGGGCGATCTCGTACACTTCCCAGGCGATGATGACCGCCTGCGCGCCGTTCGCCAGCACGCTGAAGAACCGCCCCGCGAGGAAGCACAGGTACGCCGGGTGCTCGCGCAGGTCGCGGAGGCGGTCCGACAAGGGTTCCGGCGACTCCGGCGAAGGCTCAGGGGGAATCGAGGCCATCCTTGTCCGTCCCCACGGGCGACGCGCGAGTTTCTTGCAGGGTCGAGGCGATTCTCCGGGGCCGGCGATTCGGCTCTGGCACCAACGGTCCAGTCTATGGGGTCAACACGATGAATGTCAAAGCCACCATGCTGCTTGCCTTCGCCTTGCTCATTAGCGCCGCGCAGGGCCAGGAGAAGGGAAACGCCGACGCCAAGGCGCTGGAGGGGACTTGGAAGATCACGAGGCTGGGCGGCGAGGACGCCAAGCAGTTCGAAGCCGCGCTGGGCCGGCCTTTCGTCATCATCAAGGACGGGCGCTTCACGATGTTCGTCACCAAGGAGGGCGAGAACGTGAAGTACGTCGAGTACCTTTTCACGGCGGACGCGAAGAAGTCTCCCGCGACGATCGACTTCAAGATCGAGTACCTCGCACGTCAGACGAAAGAGAGCATGGCCAGGGAGAAGGGGAAGGTGCTGCCGTCGATCTACGAGCTGAAGGGGGACACGCTGCGCATCCAGCCCGCCGGCGACGACCGCAAGCACGGCCTCAGCGACAAGGAAGACGGCATGGTGCTGGTGCGCGAGAAGAAGTGAAAGAGCGCAGCGCCATATAGCCCCCGGCAAGCCGGGGGCTATATGGCCCGGAACTACTCCGCAGCCGGGGCCGGCGCCATGAACTTCGCCAGGTCGTCGCGGAGCTGGCGGATCGACGGCAGGTGCGTGTACATCATGTGGCCCGCCTCGTAGTAGGCCATCGTCACGCGCTCGTTGATCGAGCGCGGCAGGCGGGCGAACGTGTACTCCGTGGCGGCGAACGGCGTCGCCAGGTCGCAGTAGCCGTTCGCGACGAACACCCGCAGCGTCTTGTCCTTGTCCATCGCCGCCTTCAATCGCGGAGCGACATTCACGTAGCGGTTCGACCCGGCGGGGCTGTAGTTCCACGGCTGCACCGGCGCGTTGCTGGCCTGGTACTTCAGCTCGGTCTTGTAGCCGAGCACGTCGGGCAGGTAGCTCTTGATCGACTCGGAGTAGGGGGGCGTGATCAAAGCGCTGGCGGGGTCGGCGCCGCCTACTTTGCCCCCCTTGCCGCCGCCTCCCGCGACCTTCGCCTTCACCCGGCTGTCGAGCCGGCCGATCATCTCGCCGCAGTCGCGCAGCAGCTCGCGGCGGAAGCGCGTCGCCTCGATGCGCAGGTCGGTCTTCAGCACCTCCTTCTCGGAGATGCCGGTGAACTTCGCGACCTTCTTCGCGACGGCGTTGCGCTCGTCCTCGCCGATCGCGCTGCCTTTGCGAAGGGCGACGAGGTACTCGCCGTCGGCGAACTGCTGGGCGTCCTTCAGGATGGAGGGGAGGTCCTTGGCCCATTCCTTGTCGAGCTTTTTGTGGTGCCAGGCCGACGCGGTGTAGGTGGGGAGGAACAGCGAGTACGGCAGGTCGTTGCCGGCGTCGAAGCGGATGGTGCTGAAGTCGAGGACGGCGGAGACGAGGACGATGCCGGCGAGCTTCACGCCCCCCTTGTTCTGCAGGTAGGTGGCCAGCCCGGCGGCCCGCGTGGTGCCGTAGCTTTCGCCGACGAGGAAGACGGGCGAGTCGCTGCGGCTGTACTTCGTGAGGTACTGGCGGATGAACTCGCCGACCGACTGGATGTCCTCCTCGACTCCGTGGAACAGCTTGGCTTCCTTGGGGTCGTCGGCGCGGCTGAAGCCGGTGCTGATCGGGTCGATGAAGACGAGGTCGGCGAGGTCGAGAAGGGAGAACTCGTTCTCGACCAGCTTGACGGGCTGCGGGACGCTGGTGCCGTCCTCGCTCATGAGGACGCGGCGGGGTCCGAAGGCGCCGAGGTGCAGCCAGACCGACGACGAGCCAGGCCCGCCGTTGAAGCAGAAGGCGAGGGGCCGGCTGCCTGCGGGGGCGGGCGGGTTCTTCGTGTACGCGGTGAAGAACATGCTGGCACGGGCGACGCCGGTCTTGTCGACCACCACCAGTCGGCTGGCGGTCGACTTGTAGTCGATCTTCCTGCCGGCGATGACGACGGAGCCTGCCGCCTCGGAGACGGCTTCCCGGAGCAGGTTCGCCTGGCCGCGCGGAGCGAGGACCAGGAGCGAGACGACGACCAAAAGCACGCGAACACGCATAGCGGCACCTTCGCGGAACAGGGACGTGGCAAATTGGTCTCATTCTGCGAACGCCGCCCGCTTCGGCAAGTGGCGCGCGGGCGGCGCTTCGCAGGGCCTGCAAGCGGCTGAAGTGAATTGGATTCAACGCAGATTCAAGAGGGCGACTTCCCCGTGAACGGAAAGCCTGATAAAGTAGCCGAAAAGGGAGCCGCCATGATTTTGAACTTGCAGCAACAGAAGGCCGTCGCGGATGGCGAGCCGGTGTCGTTGACCATCGCCGGGACCGAATGCGTCCTCGTCCGCAAGGACGTGTATCTGCGCATGCACCCCGACTACGACGCCGGCCCGTGGACGGTCGACGAAATGAACCTGCTCGCCGACGAGGCGGAGGAGATGATCTCGCAAGGGGAAGGCGACGCCTGCCTGAAGGCGGCGCTGGGGCTTGGTTAGCAGAACTGCAAGGGACGAAGGGGGACTCCCATGATCGCGACAGCGCAGGAATACGACAAAACGAAGGACGAACTGGTGCACCTGGAGCAATGGCTGGCCCGCCTCCAGCAGACAAGCCCCCTGCCTGCGAAGGGCCTGACGAAAGCTGGCGTCCGCAAAATGATCGCCCGTCTCCACGAGGAACTCGGCGTCTACGAGGGAACCCGCGAATTGGACGCGGCACGCATCGAGCCGGACTCGGCGACGAGGTTCACTCCATGACGCGGAGGATCCGGTCCGAGGCGAGCCATTCCCACACCGCTTGGTTGCTGAGCCTCGGCAAGCGAGGAAGCCACGATCCTCACGCCGGGCGGCTGCATGGTCGCCTCCGCGTGGCGTTCAGGCTCGGACGGCCCACGTCCGACGCTTCGCTCACACCCGCCGCCCCAGCACGAGTCGCACGCTCGACAGCGTGTTGAAGTAGTCGAGCAGATAGGTCAGGCCGGTCGGGTAGAGGACGATCTGCAGCAGCGTCTTGTCGCGGCTGAAGAAGTAGGCGGCGCCGACCAGCACGAACGCCGAGAACAGCAGCCCCGCGCCGAAGGCGATGCGGACGCCGTAGTGCGGGAAGGTGAACGTGGTCGTGAGGAGACCGGCGACGACCAGCATCACCACAGCCACGACGGGGCCGAAGATCAGCGTCGTGGTCAGGTGGCCTTTCAGGTCGTCCTGCCAGAACAGCCAGAGCACCTCCTTGACATGGACCAGCCAGAAGATCCACGCCAGCAGCGACAGCGCCAGCACCACGACCGCCAGCGCCACGGCGGCTTCGTCGGCGAACCAGTACGCCACGCCGGTGGCCAGGACGAGCTTGCGCAGCCCGATCGAGATCCACAGCCAGACGCGCCGGCCGCCGATCGGCAGGTTGCACAGGTAGCCCGTCACCTGCTCCAGCACCGCCACGGCCAGGAACAGCAACACGCCGATCGCGACCAGCACGTTCCCCACGCGCGCCGCCCCCGCGGACAATCCCCACTGCGCGACCAGCACGGCGAAGCCGAACCAGCAGAACCACAGCCCGACGCCGGTGAGCACGACCGTGGCGAAGTGGACCATGACGCCGGCGCGGAAATGCGCCAGCGCGCGTTCCAGGGCGGCACGCGGCGCACGGGCCTGCTTGCGCAGCGCCTTGGCGTCGAGCAGGTGCTCGTCGGTATATTCCGGCACGACGCAGACGCCGCCGCAGCGCGGGCAGGTGATCTCGTCCCCCGCGTCGCGGTCCTTCGCCTTGAGCTGTTTCGGGCAGTGCTCGCAAATGAATCGAATCGCCATCCCGCGCTCCACCTCCGAAGTTGCTGGGCCTTTTCATTTAGCCCCCGGCTTGCCGGGGGTGACGCGGAATCCCACGTCGGTTTACTTGTACGGATCGTGGGTCGCACCTCACCCCCGGCAAGCCGGGGGCTATATGGGCGTCGCCTTCGGCGGCTTCTTCTCCAGCAGATGCACGCACGCCAGGTGCGTCGGCAGCACCACCAGCAGCGGCAGCAGCACCATTGTCATCGCGAAGTACACGTGCGGATTCGCCACCGCCGTCTGCTGTTCCGTCTCGCTGAAGCCGTAGACGTAGTTGATGTTCCGCGGCAGGTTCGGGTTGTCGCTCACGGCGGGCGGCGGCATCAGGAAGTAGCACACCGTCATCAGCACCCAAGCCAGCAGCGTCCAGACGACAATCGCCCAGCGGTCGTAGCCGAGGCGCCAGACGAGATACAGCAGCAGGAACGGCAGCCAGAAGTGGAAGAACGACAGGAAGCGGAGGAAGAACGACCGCTCCGTGTCGAACATGTAGTCGGTCAGCCCGGTGAGGTGTCCGCCGAACATCTCGAAGAAGAAGTCGGCGACCCAGACGACCTGCGGGATGAGGATGCCGACGAGCGGGACCGAGGCGAGCAGCGGGCTTTCGGTCCACACCGCCGCGAGAGTGAAGAACATGGCCACGTCGCAGAAGTAGAGGAAGTTCGTCCAGCCGTAGTTCTGGCAGTAGACCGGGACCAGCACGGCCATGAACGCGGTGAAGGCGAGCTTCAACGCGAGCGGAATGTGGGAGGGGGCGGGATTCGTCATGGCAGGCTTCCTGGCGGCGGCGATTGCGACGGGGCCAGGATAACGCGAAGGGGCGCGAAGTGCCACGGGATTTGCTGCAAGCATCCTATCAAGCCCGCCGCCGTCTGAGGCGGCGGGGTCGGCGCC
>JAYSSW010000643.1:0-3615 GCA_043720335.1 Planctomycetia bacterium | reverse complement strand
ATCGGCGCCGCCCCCAACTTCATGTTCATCCCGATGAAGAACGACAAGCCGGCCGGCCCGCCACAAATCCTTCTGGATGGCTGGGGCTTCCAGGACACGCACGAAACGCTCAACGCCTTCACCTGGGGGCCCGACGGTTGGCTGTACGGCTGCCACGGCGTCTTCACCCACTCCCGCGTCGGCAAGCCCGGCACGCCCGACAAGCAGCGCACCCCGCTCAACGCCGGCGTCTGGCGCTACCACCCCACCAAGCACGTCTTCGAGGTCTTCGCCCACGGCACCAGCAACCCGTGGGGCCTCGACTTCAACGAGCAGGGCCAGGCGTTCATCGAAGCCTGCGTCATCCCGCACTGCTTCCACATGATCCAGGGGGGCCGCTACCACCGACAAGGCGGGCAGCACTTCAACCCGCACACCTACGACGACATCAAGACCATCGCCGACCACCTGCACTGGCAGGGCGCCAACCCCTGGGCGGGCAACAACAAGTCCAGCGACGCCGGCGGCGGACACGCCCACTGCGGACTCATGTGCTATCTCGGCGGAACCTGGCCCAAGGAGTATCGCGGCCAGCTCTTCATGGGCAACCTCCACGGCCGCCGACTCAATGTCGACATCCTCCAAGCCAAAGGCTCCGGCTTCGTCGCCTCCCACGGCAAGGACTTCCTCCACGCCAACGACGCCTGGGCTCGCTTCATCAACCTCCGCTACGGCCCCGACGGCAACGTCTTCCTCATCGACTGGTACGACCAGCAGGCCTGCCACGACAACCGCCCCAACCTCTGGGACCGCAGCAATGGCCGCATCTACAAGATCAGCTATCGGGGCGCCAAGAGCGTGCAGGTCGATCTCAACACCAAGACCGACCTCGAACTCGCTGATTATCAACTCCACGAGAATGACTGGTACGTCCGCAACGCCCGCCGGCTGCTGCAGCAGCGTGGCAAGATCGACGCCGACGCGACGGCCAAGTTGCACGACATCGCCACCAAGCACGCCGACCCGACCCGCCGCCTGCGCGGCCTGTGGGCGCTGCACGTCGTCGGCAAGCTCGACACGAAGCTCGTCGAAACTGCGCTTCAGGACAAGGACGAGTACGTCCGCTCCTGGGCGATCCAGCTCGGCTTGCAGGACCAGCCCCTCGCGCCGGCCGACAAGCTGCTCGAAATGGCCGAGAAGGACTCGTCGCCCGTCGTGCGCCGCTACCTGGCGTCGGCGCTGCAGCGCATGCAATTCGAGGACCGCGAACGGCTGCTCGCATCGCTGCTGAGCTGGTCCGAGGACGCGACCGACCCGAACCTGCCGCTCCTCTACTGGTACGGCCTTGAGCCGCTCGCAGGCAACGACGACCACCGCGCCAAGGCGCTCGAACTCGCGTTGAACTCGAAGATCCCGATCATCCTGCCGTTCACGGTTCGCCGCATCGCCGCCGACGGCAGGCAGGAATCGCTCGACCTGCTCGTCAGTGCGCTCACCAAAGCGAAGGACGCCACGACGCAGAAGCCGATCCTCGACGGCATCCGCAAGGCGCTGACCGGCCGCACGCAGGTGGCGATGCCGAAGACCTGGCCCGCCGCGTTCAAATCGCTGTCCGGCAGCACCGACGCCGACGTGCGCAGCCAGGCCATCGCGCTGGCGACGACGTTTGGCGACCCGCAGGCGTTCGTCGTGTTGCGCGACGCGCTGGCGTCGCCCAAGGCGGAAATGTCACTGCGTCAAACCGCGCTGGCGTCGCTGCTGGCCGCCCGCGACAAGGAACTGCCGACCATCCTGCACCAGCTTGTCGAGGAACCAACCCTGCGGGCAGCGGCCCTGCGCGGCCTGGCCCTGTACGACGACCCGCGCACGCCAGCCATCGTCTTTGGCGCCTACGCCAAGCTCAGCGCCGACGAGAAGCGCGACGCGCTCAACACCCTCGCGTCGCGCCCCGCCTACGCCAAGACGCTGCTCGAAGCGGTCGCCAAGAAGCAACTCGCCGCCAACGAGATCAGCGCCGATATCGTGCGCCAGCTGCGCAACCTCAACGACGCCGAGGTCGAGAAGCGAATCGGCGAAGTCTGGGGCATCGTCCGCACGACGCCGGCCGAGCGGCTGAAACTGATCGCCGTCACGAAGGCGAAGCTGCTCGCCAAGCCGAAGATCCCCGTTGATGAATCCTTGGGCCGGGCGGTCTACGCCAAGGCGTGCCAGCAGTGCCACGGCCTGTACGGCGTCGGCGGCAAGGTCGGCCCCGACATCACCGGCGCCAACCGGGGCAGCCTCGACTACCTCCTCGAAAACATCCTCGACCCCAGCGCCGTCATTCCGAAAGAATACGCCGCTTCGGTCATCGAGTTGAAGTCGGGCCGCGTCGTCACCGGCATCGTCAAGGGGGAGTCGGCCGTCGCCCTCACCGTCGCCGCCGCGAATGAAACACTCACGATCCCGTCCAACGAGATCGAGACGCGCAACGAGACGAAAACGTCGATGATGCCCGACGACCTGGTGAAGAACCTCAGCGACCACGAATGGCGCTCGCTGATCGCGTACTTGCAGGGCAAAACGCAAGCGCCGCTCATGGCGACGGCGGACAACGCGAAGGACTTCTTCAACGGCAAGGACCTGACCAACTGGGACGGCGACCCGAAGCTGTGGTCGGTGCAGAGCGGCGAGATCGTGGGGAAAAGCTCCGGCATCAAGCACAACGCTTTCCTACGCAGCCATTATGTTGCGGGTGATTTTGAACTCAGCTTGCAAGTCAAACTAACACCGAACGCCGAGAACAGCGGCGTGCAGTTCCGCAGCATGATCTTGGCCGACGGCGACGTGAAGGGCTATCAGGCCGACATCGGCCAGGGCTGGTGGGGCAAGCTCTACGAGGAGCACGGCCGCGGCCTGCTCTGGAAGGAGCCGGGCGACCAACACGTAAAGCTCAACGACTGGAACACTTACAAAATCATTGCCGTGGGCAGCAAGATCCAGACATACCTCAACGGCAAGTTGTGCGTCGACCTCGACGACCCCGCCGGCGTCCGCTCCGGCGTCTTCGCCCTCCAGATCCACTCCGGCGGAGCGATGGAGGTGCGCTTCCGCGATTTGAAATTGGAAGTGAAGACGAAGTGAACCACGAAGAAAAAACACGCTGTGTCGGGGTGGAGCGGCACCACAGCCGCTTCACCATTTCCGTCAGCAAATATGCATGTAAGTAGCAATGCGTTCATTTGCCAACGGGAATTGGTTTGGGCCTCCGGGTTTCAATGATAATTGCTGAGATTGAGTTCTGCATCTCGATTGATGGCGCGATTTCGCTCGACTTCTTCCATTCAATTTGACAGGGAATGGGTTGAAGAAGAAATCCTGTGGATGTCTCCCATTTCCGCGATCTTACGGCCGCACAAATATCGATGCAATTCCATTTTTCGCTGTTTGGGCCAGGTATTCGAACAACTGAGCGGATCCTTCCGCCGAAAAAACTAGAATGAACATACCAAGTATTTCGGCTGTGCATCAGTCGAAAACGATGCTTCTTCCTGTCGCTATTACGCCGGCTCGAAATATGCTCTATAATGCTACTGTAGGCCACAGCGGCCAGCGACCACGTTGCCCTATTGGAGGCGAGTCATGCCGATCTCATTG
>JAYSSW010000642.1:0-3619 GCA_043720335.1 Planctomycetia bacterium | reverse complement strand
ATCGGGAAGCCGACCAGCATGGCGATGGCCGACACGAAGAAGTACGAGCCTTTCACCCGGCCGCGCAGCTTGTCCCCCAGCATGCCGCCGGCGATGGTGGACGCCAAGCCGGCGACGGCGGTGATGACGCCGAACAGCATGCGCGGGCCGATCGGGCCGATCCCTTCCGCCCGGCGAAAATCGAGGTACTCCGGCATCCAGAACGCCAGCCCGCCGATGGCGAAGGTCATCATGGTCATGCCGAGCGTGTTGAACAGGAATGACGGGATCTTCAGCAGCGTGAGGTAGACGCGCAGCGAGAACTTGGTCGGCGCGGTGCTGATGCCGCCGTCGGTGAGGCCGCGCGGCGGGTCGCGCATCAGGAAGCACCACAGGCCGAGCGCCAGGCCAGGCGGGACGACGCTGTAGAACGCCCAGCGCCAGCCCAGCCCCATGCCGACGAAGGCGGCGCCCCAGCTGTAGCCGATCGCCCCGCCGACCGGGATCGCGACGTAGAACCAGGCAAGAACTTTTCCTCGCTTGCTGACCGGGTAGAGGTCGGCGATCATCGCGGGGGCGACGGGGCCGTAGGCCGCCTCGCCGACGCCGACGAAGCAGCGCGTCAGCAGCAGCAGCCAGAATCCCATCGCCGTCGACACGCCCCAGTTGACGCCCGACGCGCCGCTCGCCACGCTCCAGATGATGACGCCCAGGCCGACCAGGCCCCAGCGCCAGACGCGGTCGGCCAGGTAGCCGAACAACGGGGCGATCATCATGTAGCTGACGAGGAAGGCGGTGGCGAGCAGGCCGGAGCGGAACTTCGCGTCCTCGGGGCTGGCGGTGGCGAACAGCTCGTTGCGGATCTCCGGCTCGACCGCCGCCAGCACCTGCCGGTCGATGTAGTTGAACAGGTTGATCATCACGAGCAAAGACAGCGCCATGCGCGACGAGGAAACAGGCGCTGCGGGGGTCGGGGCGGTTCCTTCCGAAGCATGCATAAAGTCCACCTGGGTTGAAGAAGCCGTCCGGTTCGCCGAACTTTACCAGCAAGCCCAGTCGTCACGCAAGTTCCAGTTGGTTGACACGCCCTGCTCCGTCGGGTTATAATTCGTCGAAATAATTTGCAAATCCCCCGCGGCATGCGTCGAAGTACATGGGACTGGCTGTCCTGAAACCACGGCGGACGCGTCCAACCATTGCCGCCTTTGTTCATCGAAACCCGGGAAAACCCCAAGGAGATCCGCGATGACGCTCGACGAAGTCAAGAAACGGTTCGTGGAAGAAGTGAAGCTGCGGGCGTACGACGACAAGTACGTCGACCGCAAGGAGGAGCGCGAAATCCTCCAGATCGCCCTGCAAGCCGGCATCAGCGTCGATTCCGCCCGCGCCGCGCTGGCCCAGGTCTGTGAAGCCCAGGACTTCGTCCTCGAAAGCAAGGTCCTGGCCCAGCTGAAGGACATCATCGAAACCTCGGCCGGCAACGACGGCGAGATCGACGAGAAGGAGTTCAAGGACGCGGTCCTCAACTGCAAGAAGTGGACCAAGGCGAAGAAGAACGACGTGCAGTGCAAGCGCATGGTGCTCGAAGTCATCGAGGAAGCCTCGTTCAAGACCTCCAAGGGCTGGTTCAGCGACTGGTACACCGCCGCCAAGAAGGAAGTCGGCATGTGACCGGCCCGACACGGGACGCCGCTCAAGCACCGCCAAACGACGGCAGCACGCCGCCTCGCTTGGCGGTTTTTCGCTTCACGGCGTTGACGTTGCCGATTTCGACACTAGAAAAAGAGTTTGGTTTGACCCCAGGAACCGTCGAAATAGGATCACTCGCGAGGTTTTCATGGTTCGCAAGAAGCTAGGCCGAGGGCGGAAGAATCGTTGTCGTTTTTGCACCAAGGAAGGCTGCCCCCGTCCGGCGTTCGTCGACTACAAGGACGTGCAAGGCCTGAAGAAGATGTGCACCAGCCAGGGCAAGCTGTTCAGCCGCAAGCGCAGCGGCAACTGCGCCGCCTTCCAGCGCGCGGTCAAGGACGCCATCAAGCGCGCCCGCTTCATGGCCCTGATGCCCTACGTCGGCGAGTGACCGCCCCGCCCCAACGAATCAACCCAGCGAAAAACGCGCGAACCCCGCGCGTTTTTTCGTTGTTTGCACTGCTGAAAAGACGAACCACAGAGGCACAGAGCACACAGAGAAAAGGCGAAGAGATGATTGGTTCAAGTGAAAGCGAGATGTCGTCACGCTTTCCTTCCCCTCTCCGCTTTTTCTCTGTGTGCTCTGTGCCTCTGTGGTTCGTTCCTTCTTTTCCGTGAATCAGCCCTTCGCGCCGGCCTTCTTCGTCGGCCGCAGCGCTTCACGCACCACGCGGACGACGCGGTCGGCGTCCTCCGGCGTCAGCTTGCCCGCCTCGAACGCGAAGTTGGCCGCCACCTTGTGCTTGAGCGTGAACAGCACCGTCACCTCGGCTTTCGGATTCAAGCCGTATCCCTTCGGCCCCGCCGCTCCGTAGCACGCGACGACGACGTTCTTGACCCCCATCGCACGGCTGGCGAGCCGTTTGTAGAGCGCCTCGCGCGCCTGGGCCTCCGCGACCAGCTTGGCCGGCTCGGTTTCCTTCGTGTCGGTCGAGTTGCGGGCGGCGTTGCTGAGGTAGATCACCGTCGCCTTCACCCCGTCCACCTTGAACTGGTCCATGGCGTCGTCGAGCTTCTTCAGCAGTTCGGGCAGAGCGCCGTCCTTCTCGTCGGGGCTTTCCTTCACGAAGACGAAGACGCTGGGATGCGGGTAGAACGCCGTGACCAGGCTGCGGAACTTGCCTTCCGCTTCGCCGTTGGCGTTGTAGCAGTCGAAGGAGCTGGGCAGCACGGCGCCGACCTTCGGGCCGGAGCCGGGCGTTTCGTCCTGTGCGAGCAGCCAGCTGCAACTGAGGGTCAGGAAAAATAGCCCGATGGGAAACAAACGGCGCATGGCGGAACTCCTGCGAGGATGGCTCACCCTTCAGCATGACGGCCAAGGGCGGGGCCGTCAACGCGCAAACGCGAAGTGGAGGCCGATGCGGCCCCGCGAAGCCGTCACAAGCGCTAGCGACGGCAGGATGGTCACGCACGATTCCGATGTGGTGAGGTAACGCCCCGTGTTCGGAGCCGCACTCGCGAGGTCATGCGCGCAGCACGTCGTCGATGTACAGGTCCTCGACTTTCTGGCGTGCCCAGGGGGTGCGGCGCAGGAACTTGAGGCTGGACTTGATGCTGGGATCGTGCAGGAAGCAGCGGACGGGGATGCGGTAGGCCAGCACGTCCCAGCCGAACTTCTCGACCAGTTGCGTGACGATGGTTTCCAGCGTGACGCCGTGCAGCGGATCGCGGGAATGGGTCGTGGGAGTGGGTTCGCTCATGCGCGCCGTCCGATTTCATGGCTGCCATGTCGCTACTTCTTGCTGAAGTCGGGCAGTCGGCCAGCGGTGACGTCGGCCTCCCACTCGTCGAGGAGCGGCCAGCCGATGGCGCATGTGCCGAAGTCAGCCATGTACTGATACTCGGTGAGCCTGTCGATCGCCTTCTGGATGATGCGGTTGTCGCGGCGGAAGACGGGGCCGTGGCTGGGGAGCAGGTATTCGCTGTCGTCCTTGAGGATGCGCTTCAGCGA
>JAYSSW010000641.1:0-3619 GCA_043720335.1 Planctomycetia bacterium | reverse complement strand
TTGCGGAGGAAGCGGATGCGGCAGCCTCGGCCGAGCGTCTCGCCGATCTTCGCCGGCTCGCCTTTCAGGGCCGACCGCAGCGCCGGCTCCAGGAAGTTCTCCTTGGCCAGCTTCTCGGTGTTCTTGTCGTCCATCGCCCCCATGTAGACGATCCTGCGCTGCTTGTTGAGGACGAAGAATTCCGGCGTGTAGATCGCCCCGTAGTCGCGGGCGATCTTCTGCGACCCGTCGAAAAGGTACGGGAACGTGAAGCCGCGCTCCTTGGCCCGTTCCTTCATCACCTCCAGCTTGTTTTCCTTGATCGTGTTGACGTTGATGGCGACGAGCGCGGCCTTCTGGTCCGGCCCGCAGTGCTTCTTGTGGAACGCGAGGATGCGGTCCTCGTAGTCCACTGCGATCGGGCAGCTGTTGCAGGTGAAGACGACCACGACCACGTCCTTGTCCTTCAGGTCGGCCAGGGCGTGCTTCCTGCCGTCGACGCCGGGCAGGTCAGTCCAGGCCGGGGCGGCGTCGCCGAGGTTGAGGACGGAGTTGTAGATGCCCGCGCGGACCGTGCCGGCGACGACCAGCCCGCCGAGCAGCAACGCGGCCAAAAAGGTGCGCATCATCGGATTTACCCTCGTGCCAATCACTGGAAATGAAAAATGAACGGGGGAAGCAGCGAACTGCTTCCCCCGTCAATTTATCGAATCCCAAGAGTTGGAAAAAGGCGGCGTGCCGGAACCGCGTTAGCGCGGCGCCACCAGCGACGCCACCGGGGTGCCGTCGCTGAAGCGCACCGTGCGGCCGATCGGCGTCTGGTTGACGCGGGCGATGTCGATGCCCGCGGCGCTGAGGATCGTTGCGTGCAGGTCGGCGACCGCGACGGGGCTGGTCGGCGGGCGCGTCCCTTCGGGGTCGGTGCCGCCGTGGACATGGCCGCTGCGGACGCCGCCGCCGGCGAGGGCAACGCTGAAGCCGTTGGGCCAGTGGTCGCGGCCGCCGACGGGGTTGACGCGCGGCGTGCGGCCGAACTCGCCGCCGCACAGGACGACGGTGTGCTCCAGCAAATTTCGCTCGCGCAGGTCGCGGATCAGCGTGCTGAACGCCGGGTCGAGGACGTTGGTGAGCGTGCGGACGAGGGAGTGGTTGTTGGCGTGCGTGTCCCAGCCGTTGAGCGTGACTTCGACGCAGCGGACGCCGACCTGGATGAGCCTTCGCGCCGCGAGGCAGCCCCGGCCGAACGGCGTGTCGCCGTAGGAGCGGCGCAGGGCCAACGACTCGTTAGACACATCAAAAGCGCGGAGCTGTTCGGAGCTCATCATCTGCCGGGCGGCGGCGATGGTGGAGCGGTGCAGGGTGCCTTCCGCACGCGCGACGCGGCGCTGGGAGAAGGCGCGTTCGACAACGTCGAGATCGCGCAGCCTCGCTTGGTCGCGCTCGCTGCTGGTCTGCGAGCGCGTGTCGGGAACGGGCGCCGACGGATCGTCGGTCAGCAGCGCGTCGTACTGGTCGCCGAGGAACCCGCCACGCGCGGGCCATTGGCCGGGCAGGATGCTGACGTGGCGCGGGATGTCGGTCCCGGCGCCGGGCAGCTCGTGGCAGAGGATCGCGCCGATGGCGGGATGGACCATCGTCGGGTCGGGGCGGTAGCCGGTCTTCATCGCGTAGGTGGCGCGTTCGTGGTCCCCTTCGCCGCTGACCATCGAACGAACCAGTGCGACCGAGCCAAGCTCCTCGGCCGTGCGCGGCAGGCCTGACGCGAGCTGCACGCCGCGCACCGCCGATTCGACCGCGTCCGACCCGGCAGCGATGTCAGTCCCCGAGTGCGGGTCAAACGTCTCCAACTGGCTGGGGCCGCCCTGAAGCCAAAGCACAATGATCGACCGTGCGGTTGGATCGCGGCGTGCTGCGGGCACGTCCTGCGCGCGGGCGAGATGGTGGCTTGCCAGCGTCAGCCACGCCGAGCCGGCGGCGCTCGCGGACAGGAAGGCGCGGCGGCTGAAGCCGGGCCGGGGGGTCAATGGTTCCATGAGAACTCCGTGGAGTTGATGAGCGTCCAGAAGAGGTCTTCCAGCCGCTGCCCTCGGGGCAGGCTCGTGTCGGCCAGGGACTTCAGGAAGTGTTCGTTTTCTTCGGGCGTCGGTCGGCGCGACAGGACGATGAGGTACGCCGATTCGATGGCCTTCGCGTCGTCGTGCGCCAGCCAGGAGACTCGTTTCGAGGCGTTGAACGGCGTCTCCTTGATGAGATCGCGGACGAGTTCGCCGTTCATCAGCAGCAGCCGCTGCGGGATGGTGCCGCCTCGGCTGGTGAACTCGTCCTCGCCGCCGTCGCCGTAGCGCTTGAGGAAGTCGTTCTGGTTGGTGACTCGGGTGATGCGGGTGAGGATGTGCGATTCGAGGTTGATCGTGCTGACCGACGACGCCTGGATGGCGCTGCCGGCGACCTGCTCGGGACGCAGCCGCACCAGCGGGAAGGTCGCCCAGGCCTTCTCGTCGGATTCGGTCAGGTCGCGGTCGGCGGCGCTGTCGAGGCGGAACACCTCCGTGGCGGCGATCACGCGGACCAGCCGTTGCAGGTCGAAGCCGCGGGCGGCGAAGTCGTCGGCCAGGATCGTCATCGCTTTGGGCTCGACCTGGTCCGAGTCGAGGTTGTCGACCGGATCGACCATCGGCCTGCCGAGCAGAAGCGCCCAGACGCGATTGACCGCAGCGCGGGCGAAATTCGGGTTGTCGCGGTGCGTAACCCACGCGGCGAGCCGTTCACGCCGGCTGCCTTCTTCGGGCAGCAGTTCGGCCGCGAACGGCACGCGCGGGGCGACTTCGCGCTTCTCCTGCGTCTTGAGGTCGGTGATCTCCAGCTCGCCTTCGCCGTCGTAGATGCCGGTGAAGCCGACGTGGGTCTGCCCGAAGAAGGCCGCGAATCCCTCGAAATCGGACTGTTTCCATTTCGCGAACGGGTGGTTGTGGCACTGGGCGCAGTCGAGGCGGATGCCGAGGAAGGCGCGCGTGACGCGGCCGCCGAGCCGGATCGGATCGGGGCGGTTCGCCTTGTCCTGCTGGGCGGTGACGCTGATGAAGTTCGTCGCGGGCTGGTCGGTCCACAGCCCCTTCGAGGCGATGATGTCGCGCACGACCGCGTCGTAGGGCCGGTTCGACGCCAACTGGTCGGTCAGCCAATGCGCGAAGCGACGGCGGCGGAACAAAATGAACGGCCCGTCCTCGACGCCGACCACCGCGCGCACGAGGCGTTCCGAAAGGTAGTCGGCCGAGCGGCGGTCCTGGAGGATCTGGTCGATCCACCACGGGAAGCGCTGGTCGGGCGGCAGCAGCTCAAACTGACGGATCTCCTCCAGCGACGGGATCGTCCCCATCAGCCCGAGCGCGAGCCGGCGCGCGATCGTCAGGTCGGGGGCGACCGGGGCGGGCGTGATCTTCTGCTCGTTCCAGTCCTCGCGGAACGAAGCGTCGACCAGCGCGACCACCTTGCGGAAGTCGTCCTCCGTGTCGGCCTCGGAGCGGTACGTCGCCAGCTTCAGCGGCTCGCGCGGCGGGATCAGGTTCACGGCCAGCACGGCAACGCCGCCCGCGACGAGTGTCAGGAAGAACAGGTTTTGTTTCCACATCGGCGTTCGCTC
>JAYSSW010000640.1:0-7583 GCA_043720335.1 Planctomycetia bacterium | reverse complement strand
AGCACCAGATTCGCATTCACGCGCAGCGGGCCGGCCACCCGCTGGTGGGCGACAAGATGTACGGCCCCGACCCCGGCTACTTCGACCGCTTCTCGAAGCGCGCGCTCGAGCCTGAGGCCTGGGCGCGGCTGCGCCTGCCAAGGCACGCCCTGCACGCGGCGATGCTGACCCTGCCCCACCCCACGACCGGAGCGCCGGCGCAGTTCACGTCGTCACTGCCGGAAGATCTCACCGCGTTCATCGAGCGGTTCGAGAATCCGGAGCGGGTTCTCAACCAGCTCATCCTCGACATGGAGGAGGAGCTGGAGCGCGTCCGCAGCAGCACCGCCGGCGTCATCGCCGACGAGATCCAGCTTGGCAAGCGCGTCGCCCATGCCCGCGAGGAGGCGGTGCAATGGGAGCAACGCGCGATCAAATCGTTGCAGCGTGGCGACGAGACGACCGCGCGTTCAGCGCTGGAGCAGAAAGGGATCGCCGAGCAGCGGGCGGCGTCGCTCGACGTGCAGCTTCGCAAGCACATGGCCGAGACGGTCAAGCTGCACGACGCCGTCCGCGACCTGGAGGAGAAGATCCGCCAGGCCGGGCATCGCCGGTCGCTGCTGCTGGCGCGGCTGCTGCGGGCCGACGCGTCGCGCAGCGTCAACCTGGTTCTGAAGCAGGTCGAAGGCTCGCGGGCGCTCGACCACTTCCACCGCCTGGAGGACCGCGTCGACCGGGCCGAGGCGATGGAGGAGGCCCAGATGCGCATGGACGGCCGCGACCTGAAAGCCGAGGAGCTGGACCGCAAGCTCGCCGAGCAGGAGCGGCAGGAGACGCTGCAGCGCGAGTTCGAGGCGCTCAAGCAACGGCTGAAGCCGGCGGAGTGAATCATGCTGCGAAGGCTGCTGGGGCTGGTAGAATACTGGTGGTCCGCAGACCGCATCCGCGTCTCGCCGAGCGAAGGCCGGCTGCTGCGGCTCGGCCCCGGCGCCGTGCTGCTGCTGTGCGGCGAAGCGGTGCAGGTGACGGGACGCCGCGCCGACGACGCCGGCGTGACCTACCGCTGCACCAGCGCCACAGGCGACGGCGAGGTGCGCGTCGAAGTCGCCAACACCGTCGTTGTCGTCCGCATCGGCGGCGAACCGCGCACGCTGGGCGAGCATCAAGTGGAGGTCATCCCAGGCCCGGCATGTTCGAGACCATTCAACTTCTGACCCTGGGGACGGCGGCGGGGATCGACACGCTGCTGCTGCTCGCGCTGCTGGAGCCGCGCAACCGCCGCTTCGCCACCGTGCCGGTGCTGCTCGTGGTTTTCGGCGTGTGGCTGTGGCACGCGGGGCTGGTCGCGCTGCTGCTCCTGTTGATGCTGGCGGAGCCGTGGGCGCGGGCGTTCCAGTCGGCCGCGCTGACCATCGCGTGTGCGGGGGCGCTGCTGGCGCCAAGCGCGATGACGCACTGCCTGGCGAGGCTGTGGCGGTCGGGGCTGGACCTGCTCGACGCGCCGGATCCACGACACCTGGCCGCGTACCTGCCGCTGCTGCTTCTGCCGCTGTGCGTCGGATTCGAGCCGCCACCGGCCGACGACCTGATGCGCCCGTTGCAAGCGGCGCAACTGCCGTACCTCGTGTGGAGCAGCGTGGTCAATATCGCCGCAGGGATCACGTTCTACGCCTTCGCCAAGCGTGTGGAGTTCGTTCCCGCCCAGCGTTTCTTCCGGCAGATGGCGCTGCTCGCGCTGGGCCGGGCGGCGATGCACCTGGTGGTCGGCCGATTCCTGCCGGGCGAACCGTACGCCCTGCTCGCCCTCGATCTTTCGCCGGTGATCTCCATGACGCTGTTCGGCGCCTTCATCCTGCGGCACAACTTTTTGTCGTTGACGCTGGAACGTAGCATGCTCTACGCCGCCGTTGCCGCTTCGGCGCTGCTGGTACACCAGCTCCTTTTCGTGATGGCGACCGACGAGCTGCCGACGAACGCCCGGCTGATCTTCGTCGTCTTCGAGGCGGTGCTGGTCGCCGGGCTGATCCTCGCCGTGCCGTCGTGGCGCAGGCGAACCGCCGAGGCGCTGCGTTATTTGTTGGGCGGGCAGGTGTCGGACGTGCGCTCCGGGCTGCGACGGCTGGCGACGGAGCTGTCGGCCCGCGCCGACCTGCCGCCGCTGGACCTGCTCGACTGGTTCGCCGGGCACCTGCAAGCGGCGCTCAACGTCGATTTCGTGGTCGGCTGGGCCTTCCGCAGCGACGGCGCCATCCTCGCCCGCTGCGGCGCAGTGACCAGAGGCAAGGACGACGACGTGCGCCGGCTGCTCAACGCGATGCGCTCCTCGTCGGTCGACGCCTGCACGCACCGCGACGCGCCGAGCCGCGCGGCGTGCGCCTGGCTGCAGTCCGCCGGGGCGTCGCTGGCGATCGTGAAGACGTGCCGCGACGCGACGGGGCTGCTGCTGATCGGCCGGCATGCGCGCAACCGCGACTTGACCGCCGAGGAGGTCGGCGCGGTGCTGCTCGTGGCCGAGCAACTGGTCATCACGCTCGATTGCGGCCTGCTGCAAGCGGAACGGCTCGACGCCGAGCGCCGCGCGGTGCAGGGCGAGAAGCTGGCGGCCCTCGGCTTGCTCGCGGGATCGGTCGCGCACGAGGTGAAGAACCCGCTGTCCGCGATCAAGATCATCGCGACCGTCCTGGCCGAAGACCTGGGCCCGGCCGACCCGCACGCCGAAGACTTGCGCCTGATCCTCGGCGAAGTCGACCGGCTCGCGGCCACGACCACGCAGCTCCTCGACTTCGCCCGCCCGCGCGTCGGCGACCGCCGCGACGGCTGCGCAGCGACCGCCCTGGCCGGCACGCTCGCGGTGCTGAAGCACCTGGCGAGGCAGCGCGACGTGGCCCTTGAGGCGCGCATCGACGCCGACCTGCCGCGCGTCCGCGCCGACGATCCCTCGCTGCGCGAGATCTTCTTCAACCTGCTCAGCAACGCCCTGGACGCCGCCGGACCGGGCGGGAGCGTCCTGGTGATCTGCACGCCGGCGGAAGGGCACCTGCTTGTCGAGGTGCGCGACAGCGGCCCAGGGATGCCGAAATCGGTGCGCGAGCGGCTGTTCGAGCCGTTCCAGTCGACGAAGCCGGGCGGCAGCGGCCTGGGCCTGCACGTCGTCGGCCGCCGCGTCCGCGAGCTGGGCGGCACCATCGCCTGCGAGAGCAGCGCCGGCGCCGGCACGACGTTCGTCGTGCGCCTGCCGTGCGTGCAAAGCGAGCCGTGACCCTACTAACCCTGAGCGCAAGCGAGGGGATCGCAGCGAAATGTCTTGGCGAGAATTTTCATTCCGCGTGTCGTCAAGCGATCCCCTCGCTTGCGCTCAGGGTTAGTTACGGAAGCCAACAAAGAGACCACCGCCATGCCGCTCCGCATCCTGATCGCCGACGACGAGAAGGCGGCCCGCTACGGGCTGGCGAAAGCGCTGGCGCGCGAGGGGCACCATCTGGACGAAGCCGGCGACGTCGCGGCCACACGCCACGCGATCCGCGCGTTGCTGCCCGACCTCGTGTTCCTCGACCTGCGCATGCCGGACGGCGACGGCCGCGACGTGCTGCGCGACTTCGCCGACGGGCCCCCGTGCGAAGTCGTCGTCGTCACCGCGCAGGACGACCTGGCCACGGCCGTCGAGTGCATGCGGCTCGGCGCGAGCGATTATCTCACGAAGCCGTACGAGATCGAGCACGTCCGCGCCATCGCGCGCCGCTGCGCGAAGCGGCTCGATTTGGAACGCCAGGTCGATGCGCTGCGCGACCGGCTCGACCAGAAGCACGCGCGCGGCGCGCTGGTCGGGGCCAGCAAGCCGATGCAGGAGCTGGGCCGGCTGATGGAGCGCGTGGCGAAGGCGCCCATCGATGTGCTGATCCGCGGCGAGACCGGGACCGGCAAGGAGCTGATCGCCCGCGAGCTGCATCGGCTGAGCGGCAGGCCCGGGCCGTTCGTCGCCGTCAACACGGCCGCCATCGCCGAGACGCTCGCCGAGAGCTTCCTGTTCGGCCACGTCAAGGGTGCGTTCACCGGCGCCGACGCGACCCGCCCCGGCGCGTTCGAGCAGGCCAGCGGCGGCACGCTGTTCCTCGACGAGATCGGCGACATGCCGGTCGCGGCCCAGGCGAAGATCCTGCGCGCCTTGCAGGAGCGGGCGATCCAGCCGGTCGGCTCCGCGAAGACGGTCGCCGTCGACGTGCGCGTGGTCAGCGCGACGCATCAGGACTTGACGAAGGCGATCAGCGAGGGGCATTTCCGCCAGGACCTGTACTACCGCGTCAAGGGCGTGGAGCTGTTCGTGCCGCCGCTGCGTGCGCGGCACGAGGACGTGCTGCTGCTGGCGGGACACTTCCTCGACCGCCTGGCCGGGCGGATGCCGACGGCGCCGTCGCTGTCGTCCGAAGCGGCGAGCCGGCTGCTGGCGCATCCCTGGCCGGGCAACGTCCGCGAACTGGAGCACGTCGTCGTCGCGGCGGCGGCGCTGGCGAACGGGCCGGAGATCACCGCCGCCGACCTGAACCTGCCGTCAGCGTCGTCGGCGGAATCATCGAACGACGCGTTCCCGTTCGGCGCGCTGCTCAAGCTGCCGTTGATCGAAGCGAAGGAAAAACTGGTCGACGCCTTCGAGCGGACCGCGATCCAGGCGGCGCTCCGGAAGCACGCGGGCAACGTCAGCGCCGCCGCCCGCCAGCTCGGCATGCACCGCCAGAGCCTGCAGCAGAAGATGGCCCTGCTCGGCGTCGTTCGGCCGTCGTGAAGCGAAGCTCCTCGACGAATATCGTGCGCTCGCCATGTCGCATCGATGCCTGCCGATCAACCATCGACACGAATCCCATCCAGCGGGGCGCCCTCGTGGAGAGGCTGCGGGCGGTGCGCGCAGTGCCTGCTGGAAGCGGGCGACGTTCCACGCCTGCGCAGCAGGCAGCAGGGCGTCGGACCAGTCGTAGCGCGCCGGGTCGTCGCCGACCTGCGTAAAGAAGTACTCGTCGGTCTCCAGCACGAAGACCCGGTGCGTGTCGAACGTCCCCACGTCGGCGAAGGAGGCGGCGACCGTGACCGCATCGACGCCCATGAAGGCGAAGCCGACGTCCGGGGAATTGTTCGTCAGGCCGGAGAGGACCGGCGCCACGTTGGTGACGGTGGTCGTGGCGCTGCGCGAGCCGACCCCGCCGTCGTCGTCGGTGACGGTGACTTGGATCGTGTAGACGTCGGCGCCGGAGTTCGTCGAGTTGTCGTCGCGGTAGCGGTGCGTGGCGCTGAACGCCCAGTTGCCGTCGCCCAGGTAGGCCAGCGTGGTGCCCGCCGGGTTCGGCCCGGCCGTGGTCAAGGTCGTCGTGCCTTCGCCGGGTCCGCCGGCGTTGCCGCCGAAGTTCCAGTGGATGACGATGGTGTGCGTGTCGAGCGTGCCGTCGTCGCGGAACGTCCCATTCAGGGTCGTCAGGCCGTTCTCGTTGACCGACGTGGCCGACAGGGCGCCGATGACGGGGGCCACGTTGTGGACCCGGACGGCCGCGTCCGCGAAGCTGGTCGCCCGGTAGGCATCGGTCACACGCATTGGACCGTGGCGTCGGCCGGCCCGTCGAGCGGGGCACGGTAGGTCGGCCGCGAGCCGCGCTCGTCGCCGTGGGCGGTCGACGCTTCGCCGAAGACGCTGTCGCCGTCGAAGTCCCATTCGTAGGTGAGCGTGTCGGCGGCCTGGTTCGCGTCGGTGGTCCCGGTCAGGGCGTCGAGCGTGATGCTGCCGGCTTCGGAAACGTCGTAGGGGCCGCCGGCCGACGCCACCGGGGGCGGGTTGAGCGCGGCGATCGTCCGCAGAGCGGCGACTTGCCCGCCGTCCCCGTCGCTGACCACCAGCCTCACGCCGTGGAAGCCGACGTCGGTCGGGGTGAACGCGACGGACGGGCCGGTCAGGCTGAAGGTCGTCAGGTCGGGGCGGGTGACCGTCCACACGTAAGTGAGTGGGTCCGCGGTGCCAGCCGGGTCGGTGGCGGCAGCGAAGAGCGCGACGGGATTGCCGAGAACCACGCGGTCGGGCACTTGCAGATCGGTCAGCCGTGGCGGAGCGTTCGCCACCGCGAACGACCCGGACCGCGTCGCGACGCCGTTGGTGCTGTGGGCGGCCAGCGTCACCCCGTAGGTTCCGTTGTCGGCGGGGGTGAAGGTCGGGTTGGCCCCGGTCAGGGGGATCGCCTGGCCGGTCGGAGTGGTCGCGGTCCAGGTGAACGTGACGGCCGCACCGAAGGCGTCGGAGCCTGCGGCGGCGAATGTGGCCGGCGTGGATTCCACCGCGCCAACCGACAGGTCGAACTGGGAGATGGAAACCGTCGTCGCGGCGACATCGAATGCCGCCGTCCGGGCGACGCTCACCAGGAACGTGCCATCGTCGGGACACTGGTAGGAGACCACGGCCCCGGACAGGGTGGCAACCGCGCCGCCCGGCCCCTCGACGCGCCATCGGTACGTCAACCCGGGAGCCGTGTCGGACGCCGTGACGCGGAAAGTCGCGACGCCCCCTTCGACGCCCGTCGATGGCACCTGGAAAGAGCCAGGCTGCACAACCGGCGCCAGGTTGGCGACGGCCAGGCTGGCGGTGCGGGTTGCCATGCCGCCGTCGCCCGCAGTTCGACCGACTTGCTCTCGATCGCGGTCGACGGAACAACGAAGGAGTTGATGACCGGAGCGACGTTGTCGATCCGCACCTGGCGGGTGATCGTCGAGCAGGTCGCCGGCGCCCGGAATCACGAGCGACGCGGTCGCGCTGGCGGCCATCCCTTGATCGCCTTGGCATGTCCGCCTTCGATGAGGGCCTGCGCCACCGCGTCGTCGGTGTCGAAGCGGAAGCCCGCTTTCTGGCCCATGTGGTCTTTGAGAAGTTGCACGAGCCTTTTTGCTTGCCTCGCGTGGGAAGTGCTGCTAGGGTGATGTCCATCTCCAGGCAACCGCTCGACGTGCGGCTCGGAGCCGCTTCTGCGGACGCAGCGCCCTGTTTGGTGCGAGGGTAAAGGGCGGGCGTGCGATGGGGGGAGACGGGATTTTTGCGGGAGGTGTCCGGCTGATAGCGCAAGGTTCGTTTGTGACTGGAGACGCAGGTTGCCATCGGTAGTGTTCACCTAACGCGTGACTGCAGCAAGAGGAAAAAAGGAGGTCAATAATGCCAGGCGGATCCTGCCCTGACTGCGGTCAGTTTGTTTCTCGGAGTGCAACTGCGTGTCCGAATTGCGGCTGTACTATCTTTTCACGGAGTACCCTAATTCGGAATTGGAAAGAAACATGCACTACTTGTAGGGGTACTGGCGGGCATGAATGCCTGTCAGATCATCAGGAACATGGTTAAAAGGTTACTATAACTTTCTGGCAAAAATGTTATTACTGTGCTGGAAAAGGTTTCGATGAACGGGAGGAGTGGCGTTACTACGATGTTCGTGATTAAGTGGAAGCAAAGGCCGACGGTTGCAGGAGGGGGAGGGGGGAGGACTGGAAATTATTGCACAAACAGATGCGTAGGGAACCAGCCGACCCATGTGCCCCATCTTACCGGATCCGCATTTCGGTATTCCGTGGGTTCACGTCTCACCTGCGACACC
>JAYSSW010000639.1:0-3623 GCA_043720335.1 Planctomycetia bacterium | reverse complement strand
GTGCCGGCGACGGACATCGCGCATGCGAATTCGTAGCATTTCGTTGATCTTTCGCCTCTCCACGCCACGGACGAACGCCCCATGAACGATTCGCTCCTGCGCGTCCACCTGGGCGAGCGCAGCTATGACATCGCGATGGTCAACGACGACTTGCACGCCATCGGTGCGTTCGCCCGGCCGCGCAGCAAGGGGAGCGCCGCCCTCGTCGTCACCGATGTCAACGTGGCCCCGCACGCCGCGCGCGTCGATGCGAGCTTGAAGTCAGCGGGCTTCCGCAGCAGCGTCGTCGTGCGGCCCAGCGGCGAAGGCCAGAAGTCGCTCGCCGTCGTCGCCGAGCTTTACGAAGCGCTGCTCGACCTGCCCGCCGACCGCAAGACCCTCGTCGTCGCCGTCGGCGGCGGCGTCACCGGCGACCTGGCCGGCTTCGCCGCGGCGACGTTCGCGCGCGGCCTGCCGCTGCTGATGGTGCCGACCACGCTGCTCGCGATGGTCGACAGCTCCGTCGGCGGCAAGGTCGGCGTCAACCTGCCGCGCGCCAAGAACATGGTCGGGGCGTTCCATCAGCCCGCCGGCGTCTTCATCGACACGTCCACGCTGGCCACGCTTCCCGACCGCGAGTACCGCAGCGGACTGGCCGAGGTGGTCAAGTACGGCGTGATCCTCGACGCCGACTTCTTCGCCTACCTGGAACAGAACATCGCGGCGATATTGGATCGCGAGCCGTCGGCCGTGCAGCGCATCGTGCGGCGCTCGTGCGAGCTGAAAGCGATGGTCGTCGAGAAGGACGAGCGCGAGGAGACCGGCCTGCGGGCGGCGCTGAATTACGGCCACACCTTCGCGCACGCCTTCGAGACGGCGGCGGGCTACGGCGCCTGGCTGCACGGCGAGGCGGTCGCGGCGGGCATGGTCTGCGCCAGCCGCCTCGCCGAGCGGCGCGGCCTGGTCCCCGCCGAGCTGACGCAGCGGCAGGTGAAGCTGCTCGAAGCGTTCGGCCTGCCGATCGCGCCGCTCGACTGGCCCCTGGGCCCGATGCTGGCCACGATGCGCAGCGACAAGAAAGCCGTCGCCGGCCAGATACGCTTCATCCTGCCACGCAGGCTGGGCGAAGTCGCGTTGTTCGACGACGTGCTAGAATCCGACGTGATGGCCGTGCTGAGGAAGAACTAACCGCACAGGCGCAGAGACGCGGAGGAAGTAGGAAAGAAAGAGAAAGGACGCCAAGCCCCAGGATGAGCGCAGCGATTCCTGGGGGTGACTTGCATCGCGGCGTGACCCCCACCAATCGCGTTGCTCATGGTGGGGCTTGGGATGCACCCCTTTTGTCTCTCTCTGACTTTGCTATGTGTTCTCTGTGCCTCTGTGGTTCATTTTTTTGGGACTCCAAGCCATGCCGTTGTCGCAGGAAGACCGCGATCTGTTGACGCTGCATCTGGTGCCCGGCATCGGGCCTCGGCTGATCGCGGCCCTGCTCGACCGCTTCGGGTCGGCGGAGGCGGCGCTGAAGGCGTCGTCGCGCGAGCTGCAGGAGGTGCCGCACCTGGGGCCGAAGGTCGTGGAGATGCTGCAGAAAACGCTGGCCAGCCGGCAGGTCGACGAGGAATGCGAACTGCTGGAGCGGCTGCGCATCCAGTTGCTGCGCTTGGGCACGCCGGCGTACCCCGCGCAACTGGCGCAGATCCCGGTGCCGCCGCGCCTCCTGTATGTGCGCGGGACGTTGATCCCTGCGGACACGAAAGCGGTCGCCATCGTCGGGTCGCGGTCGTGCACGTCGTACGGGCGCCGCATCGCCGAACGGCTCGCCTACGATCTCGCCCAGGCGGGCTGGACCATCGTCAGCGGCCTGGCGCGCGGCATCGACGGCTGCGCCCACCAGGGCGCGCTCAAAGCGAAGGGCCGCACCATCGCCGTCCTCGCGGGCGGGCTGTCAACCATCTACCCGCCAGAACACGCCGAACTTTCGCTGCAGGTCGCCGACAGCGGCGCCTGCGTCACCGAGGCGGCGATGCGCATGGAGCCGATGGCGGGCATGTTCCCCGCGCGCAACCGCGTCATCAGCGGCCTGTCGCGCGCGATCATCCTCGTCGAAGCGGCGGAGAAGTCGGGCGCCCTCATCACCGCCACGCACGCCGCCGAGCAGGGGCGCGACGTGTACGCCGTCCCCGGCCCCGTCGACAGCGCCGCCAGCGGCGGCACGCTGAAGCTGATCCGCAACGGCGCCCGCCTGGTGCGGCACGCCCAGGACGTGCTCGAAGAATTGGAAGGGCTGCCGCCGCTGTTCGCCGACGCCGACGAGCCGGAAGCGTTCGGCGCCGTCGCCCCGCCGAACCTCACCGACACGCAACGGCAACTGTGGGACCATCTCGAAGAGCAGCGCACCATCGACGAACTGACGCGCCACCTGGAGCTGCCCAGCGGCGAAATCTCGCGCCACCTGATGGTGCTGGAAATGAAGAAGATCGTCCGCCGACTGCCCGGCAACTGGTACGAGCGGTTTTGACGCAGCGTTGTTCCGTTTCATCAATGCCTGGAATTCATGACGCGCCGCCGTCTATGAATCATTCCATCCATCCCTCGACGAACGGAACGTATCATGACCTTGCCCGGCTTCGATCCCAGCCCCGCGTACCTGATCTTCGGAGCGACCGGCGGCATCGGCGCCGCGCTGTGCCGATGTTTGCATCTGCACGGGGCGAGGCTGTTCCTCGCCGCCCGCGATCCGGAAAAATTGAAAGCACTCGGCGACGAGCTGCAAGCCCCGTGGTGCAGCGCCGACGCGACGAAGCCGGAACAGGTCGATGCGTGTGTGGCTGCTGCGGCGGAAAAACTGGACCGGATCGACGGCGTGGCGCACTGTGTCGGCTCGATCCTGCTGAAGTCGGCCCACTCGACCAGCGACGCGGAATGGCACGACACGATCAGCCTGAACCTCCATTCCGCGTTCCATGTCCTGCGGGCCTCGGCCAAGGCGATGCTCACGCACGGCGGGTCGCTCGTGTTCGTGTCGTCGGCCGCGGCGCGGATCGGCCTCGTCAACCACGAAGCCATCGCCGCCGCCAAGGGGGGCGTCGAAGCGCTGGTCCGGTCGGCGGCCGCGACTTATGCGTCTCGCAGCATTCGCGTCAACGCTGTCGCGCCGGGGCTGGTCGACACGCCGCTCGCTTCGCGCATCGTGCAGAACGAAGCCGCGTTCAAAGCATCACGGGCGATGCATCCTCTGGGCCGCATCGGCGAACCGAACGACGTGGCCAGCGCGATCGCGTGGTTCCTGTCGCCGCGCCAAAGCTGGATCACCGGCCAGATCCTCGGCGTCGACGGCGGCTTGGCCGACCTCAAACTCCGTGCTCAATAACGGGAGACTCTCCGATGAACGATCCGCTTGATTCGCTGCACCACGTCGCTGTTTCGGTGCAGGACATCGCCGAGGCGGTGCAGTGGTACCTGAAGCATTTCCGCTGCAAGGTGAGCTACCAGGACGACACCTGGGCGATGCTCGACTTCGCGAATTCGCAGATTGCGCTGGTGATCCCGGGGCAGCATCCCCCGCATGTTGCGTTCGTGCATCCGCAGCCGGAGAAGTACGGCACACTCAAGGCGCATCGCGACGGCACGAAGTCGCTGTACAT
>JAYSSW010000638.1:0-7594 GCA_043720335.1 Planctomycetia bacterium | reverse complement strand
CATCGGCCCGGTCCATGTCGAAGCGCTTCGCCGCCTCGGCGTCCCGGTCGTCGGCGTGCTTGGCTCGTCGCCGCAGCGGAGCCAGGCGACGACGCAGTCGCTGGGAATCGAACGAGGCTACGCCGACTTCGCGGAGCTTCTCGCCGATGAGCGTGTCGGGGCGGTCCACATCGCGTCGCCCAACCGGCACCACTTCGAGCAGGCGAAGCAGGCGTTGCAGGCAGGCAAGCACGTCGTCTGCGAGAAGCCGCTCGCGATGAATCCCGCCGAATCGGCGCATCTGGCGGCGCTGGCGGCGAGGTCGAATCGCGTCGCTGCGATCTGCTACAACCTCCGCTTCTATCCGCTCTGCCTCGAAGCCCGCGAGCTCGTCGCCGCCGGCCAGCTGGGCGAAATCTTCCACGTCACGGGATCGTACACGCAGGACTGGCTGCTGCATCCGACCGACTTCAACTGGCGCGTCCAGTCCGAGGAAGGGGGCGAACTCCGCGCCATCGCCGACATCGGCACGCACTGGCTCGACCTGGTCCAGCACGTCACGGGACTCGCCATCACCGAAGTCTGCGCCGACCTCAAGACGGTTTGGCCGACTCGCCAGCGCCCGGTCGGACCCGTCGAGACATTCCAGAAAAAAGCCGCCACCGACACCGTCGACGTGCCGATCACGACGGAGGACTTCGGCGCCGTGCTGCTGCGCTTCGCCAACGACGCGCGCGGCAGCTTCCACGTCTCGCAGGTGAACGCGGGCTGCAAGAACTGCGCTCGCTTCGAGATCGCCGGCTCGCGCGGCTGTCTCGCCTGGGACAGCGAGCGCCCCAACGAACTGTGGATCGGCCACCGCGACCGGCCCAACGAACTCTTGATTCGCGACCCCGCGCTGCTCCATGACGCGGTGCGGCCCTTCGCCAACTATCCCGGAGGCCACAACGAAGGCTTCCCCGACACGTTCAAGCAGCTCTTCCGCGCGGTCTACGGCGCCATCGAGAACCCCGGCGTCGCCGCGAGCTATCCGACGTTCGCCGACGGCCATCGCGAGATCGTCCTGTGCGACGCGATCCTTGCAAGCCATCGGCAGCGGCGCTGGATCAACGTCGATCCCGTTTGAACCTTCGATTCTTCCCCACGACCTGGGCTGCATTCCTTCATGCGATTCAGCATCCGCTACCAGCTCCTGCTCCCGCTCCTCGCGCTCATGCTCGGCGTCGTCGCCATGAGCACGTGGACGGCGTGGTCGTCCGGCCAGCGCGAACGCCGCCGCATCGAGTCGCAGATGGAGAACATCGCCACCACGGTCAACTCGGTTTCTTTCCCGCTCAACACGCAGACGTTCCACCTGATGAAGGGGCTGTCGGGCGCCGACTTCCTGCTGTGCGACGAGCAGCGGACGCCCATCGAGGACGACGAAGGCCGGCCCAAAACGACGCTCATGGAAGCGCCAACGGGGCTGCCCAAGCCGCACGCGACTTTCCAGGCCGAGTTCGAGCAGACCGTCCGCGTCGGCGAGGAGAATCATGTCTGCATCGGCGTCACCATCCGGCACGGCACGGGGCTGGTGCTGTACATCTTCTACCCGGAGTCGCGCTGGCGCGAGGCGGCGGCGCAGTCGCTGCGGCCCGCCCTCGTTCTGGGCATCCTCGGCAGCCTGGCGACAATCCTGCTGACCATCGCCGTCACGCAGCGCACCTCGTCGCGCATCGAGGAGCTGGAGCGGCGCACCCGGCTGATCGCGGCGGGGGATTTCAGCCGCATGCCGCTGCCCCGCCGCAACGACGAGCTGCGCGACCTGGCGCAGTCGGTGAACGAGATGGCCCAACGGCTCGCCGAGTACCGCGACACGATCCGCACCACCGAGCGGCTGCGGCTGCTCGGCCAAGTCAGCGGCGGGCTGGCCCACCAGCTTCGCAACGGCGTCACCGGCGCCAAGCTCGCTGTCCAGTTGCACACGCGCGAGACGCCCGGCGCCGGCGATTCCGAAACGCTCCAGGTCGCGCTGCGTCAGCTCTCGCTGGTCGAGATTCACCTGAAGCGCTTCCTTGATCTGGGCAAGAGCCTGAAGCTCGACCGCAAGCCGTGCGACCTGCAGCGCATCGTGCGCGAGGTCGCGGAACTGATGACGCCGCAGTGCCGACACGCGAACATCGAGCTGCGAACCGCATGCAATGTCGATCTGCCGTTGTTCGCGGACGAGGGGCAGTTGGGGCAGCTTCTTTTGAACATCCTCACCAACGCGGTCGAGGCGGCGGGGCCGGGCGGCTGGGTCGAGCTGCGCTGCGGCGTCGCCGAGCCGGGCCGGGCGTACCTGGAGATCGCCGACTCGGGCCCGGGACCGACGGCGGAGATCGCCGAGCGCCTCTTCGAGCCGTTCGTGACGGGCAAGCCTGAAGGGGTCGGCCTCGGACTCGCGGTCGCACGCCAGGTCGCCGACGCCCACGGCGGCCGCATCGCCTGGCGCCGCGACCCGGGCTCCACCTGCTTCCGCATCGAACTTCCGTTGGCTTCGTCATCCCTTCCTTCGCCGTGAGGTTCCCGTGGCACGCATCCTGGTGGTTGACGACGAGCAAGCGGTCTGCTGGACGCTCCAGCGTGCGCTCAGCGCGGAAGGGCACACGGTCGAAGTCGCGGCGTCGGCCGAACGCGCGCTTGAGCTGGCCGCGAAGACTCCGCCCGACACGATCATCCTCGACGTGCGCCTGCCCGGCATGGACGGCCTGAGCGCGCTTGGCCGACTGCGCGAACTCAGCCACGACGCCCCCATCATCGTCGTCACCGCGTTCGGCAACCTGCCCATCGCGGTCCGCGCGGTCGAAGGCGGCGCGTTCGACTACCTGGCCAAGCCGTTCGATCTCGACCAGGCGCTGGAGGTGGTCGCGCGGGCCTTGCAGCGCCGCGCGTTGCAGAAGCAGCTACCCGCCGCGACGGAGCCGGCGCCGAGCGACGCGGCGCCGCAGGAGATCGTCGGCGCCAGCGCGGCGATGCAGACGGTGTTCAAACGCATCGCCCTCGTCGCCCCACGCGACTCGTGCGTCCTCATCACGGGCGAGAGCGGCGCCGGCAAGGAACTGGTCGCGCGGGCGCTGCACCGCTACAGCACGCGGCGCGACAAGCCGTTCCTGCCGGTCCACGTCGCCGCCCTGAACCCCAGCCTCGTCGAGAGCGAGCTGTTCGGCCACGTCCGCGGCGCCTTCACCGGCGCGACGCAGGCGCGGCCCGGCCTGCTCGCGCTCTCGGACGGCGGCACCGTGTTCTTCGATGAGCTCGCCGAGATTCCGATGGCGGTGCAGGTGAAGCTGCTGCGCGTGCTGGAACATGGCGAGGTGATCCCCGTCGGCAGCAGCCAGCCTCAGCCGTTGAAGCTGCGCATCCTCGCCGCCACGCACCAGGATCTGGAGCGCAAGGTCGCCGAGGGGACGTTCCGGCACGACCTGTACTACCGGCTGAACGTGTTCCAGATCCATCTGCCGCCGCTGCGCGAGCGGCGCGACGACATCCTGCCGCTGGCGGAGCATTTCCTGCGCGGCTTCGACGCCGGCCTGCTGCCGCTGCTGCCCGACACGATCCAGCATCTCGTCAACCAGCCCTGGCTCGGCAACGTGCGCGAGCTGCGCAACGCGCTGGAGCACGCCGTCATCGTCGCGCGCGGCGGGCCGCTGCTGCCTGAGCATTTCCCTGCCATGTCGAGCTTCGCGGCGACGAACCCGCAGCAGCAGTTGGCGACCTCGGTGCTGCACTGGCTGGAGGACCGTGTCCGCGCCGCGGGTCAAAGCCCGCCGCGCGAGCTGCACGACCAGATGCTGTCGTGCGTGGAGCCGCCGCTGCTGGAGGAGGTGATGCGCCGCCTGCAAGGCAACCGCGTCGCGGCCGCCCAGTGGCTCGGCCTCAACCGCGCGACCGTGCGCAAGAAGCTGGCGCAGTACCATCTGACCGACGTGCACCGCCCGCCCGACACGGCGACCAGCGAGGACGACGAGGAAGCGACATGAACCAGCCAAGCCCCTGGATGAACGAAGCGATTCGCTGGGGGGTGGTTGTGTCGTGAAGCCGCTCGTCGAACACGGGGCTTGAAGCCGAAGAACGGCTAGCGCAGGGCGGCCGGGGCGGGTGCGGCGACCGCCACGCCGGCGGCCTTGCGGACAGCGCCGAGCAACAGGTTGGAGCCGGGGGGCACGCCCATCGCGAGGACCAGCAGCACGCAGATCGCCAGCGACGCGAGGGCGTTGCGGTTCCCCTTGCCTTCGAGCGGCTTGATCGCCGAACGGAGATACATCATCGTGACGACGCGCAGGTAGTACCATCCCGCGATGGCGGCGTTCAGCACGCCGATCAGTGCGAGCAGGCCGTAGAGCCAGGCCATCCGTTCGGCCGAGAGCGCTCCGAAGAAGATCAGGAACTTGCCGGCGAAGCCCGCGGTCAAGGGGATGCCGATCATGCTGAACATCAGCACCGCCAGCATCAGCGCGGCCCCCGGTTGCGTGCGGCCCAGGCCGGCGAGGTCGTCAAGCGATTCGACGGGGCGCTTGTCGGTGCTCAGGTAGGCGATGGCGGAGAAGACGCCGATCGTCGCCGTGCCGTAGGCGACGAGGTAGAAGAGCAGGGCGACGACGCCGCCCGTCGAGTCGCTGCCTTGGAACGGGGCGGAGGCGAGGGCGACCAGCATGTAGCCGGCGTTGGCGATGCTGGAGTAGGCGAGCATGCGCTTCAGGTTGTCCTGCAGCAGTGCGAGCAGGTTGCCGAGGAACATCGTCACGGCCGCGATGAACCAGAGGACGATGGGCACCTGTTCGGTCAGGGCGAGTCCGAGTTCGCGCGTGTTCTCGACGCCGGGGGGCATGACGAAGCCCAGTACGCGGATGAGCGCGACGAAGCCGGCGATCTTCGGGATGTAGGAGAGGAAGGCCGCCCCGCCGTTCGAGACCCCCTGGTACACGTCGGGGGCGTAGAAGTGGAAGGGGACCGCGGTGACGCGGAAGCCGAGGCCGGCAACGATCATGACGAGGGCGATCTGTGCCATGCCGGCGACGCCCGCCGCCTCGTCGCCGCTGGAGCGGTAGAGCAGTTCGAGGATCGCCGCGAGGTTGGTCGTGCCAGCCAATCCATAGAGGTAGCTGAAGCCGAACAGCAGGATGGCTGACGAGAAGACGCTGAGCAGGAAGTACTTCATCGACGCTTCCTGCGAGGCGTCGTCGTGCTTCGGCAGGTAAAGCATGATGTACGTCGGGATGCTGATGAGCTCGAGCGCGACGAACAGCGTGACGAGGTCGTTCGCCGCGCCGACCAGGCTGACGCCGGCGAGGATGACGAGCAGGCAGGCGTGGTGGTCGGCCACCTGCCGGGCCGGCATGTCGCGGTGCGTCAGCACGACGAGCAGCATGCCGCTGACGAGCGCCAGCACGCGGACCAGCCCGGCCAGGTTGTCGAACTGCACCGGCAGGCTGAAGATCGTCTCGCGCGTGGTCGCGTGGCTGGCGGGGCCGAAGAAGTGGGCGAGCAGCGCCAGGCCGAGGCTGGCGAGGGCGACGCCGCTCCAGAGCCGGCGGTCGGACTTGAACGTGCCGCCGAGGAACAGGACGCACGCGGCCACCGCCAGGACCATCTCAGGGACGAGATGGCTGAACAGCCCCTTCAACGCGAGATTCACCGCAGGGTTGTCGAGCATGGATCGCACTCAAGGTTACGTCGAACAATCGAATCAGTCCAACTTCATCAGGACAGGCCTCGGAGGCGCCCCCATCGGGGCTGGCGGAGGCGTTTCGGTAGCGATGGGCCGTCTCATCTTTCGGTCGTAAAGGATCGTCACCACGCGCACGTCGGGGGTGATCGAGTCCAGCACGAACTGCGGGTAGACGCCCAGCAGCAGGCACAGCGCCATGATCGGCGCCAGCGTCGCCGCCTCGCGCGGGTTCAGGTCCTGCACGTGGCCTTCGCCTTCGTGGTGGGGTTCCTTGAGGGGACCGAAGAAGACCGAGCGGAGCATCGACATGAGGTACCAGGCGCCGAGGATGATGCCTCCGGCGCCGAGGACCGCCATCACGGGGTGCTCGCGGAACATGCCGAAGAAGACGAGGGCCTCGCCGACGAAGCCGTTGAGTCCGGGCAGTCCGACGCTGGAGAGGCAGAAGAAGACCATGCAGGCGGTGAGCTTGCCGAGCCGGCTGCCGATGCCGCTGTAGTCGCTGATCTGCCGGGTGTGGTAGCGCTCGTAGAGCATGCCGACGACGAGGAACAGCCCCCCGGTCGACAGGCCGTGGTTGATCATCTGGAGCAGGCTGCCGGAGATGCCGACGGTGTTGAGGGCGAACATGCCGAGCGTGCAGAAGCCGAGATGGCTGACGGAGCTGTAGGCGACCAGCTTCTTGATGTCGTCCTGGGCCTTGGCGCACATCGCCCCGTAAAGGATGCCGATCACCGACAGCGTGCCGATGAGTGGCACGCCGATGCTGATGCAGGCGTCGGGGGTCAGCGGCAGGCACAGGCGCAGGAAGCCGTAGGTGCCCATCTTCAGCAGCACGCCGGCCAGCAGCACGCTGCCCGCGGTCGGCGCTTCGACGTGGGCGAGCGGCAGCCAGGTGTGGACCGGCACGAGAGGCACCTTCACCGCGAAGCCGACCATCATCGCCAGGAAGACCCAGAACTGGAAGCTCTGCCAGAAGGCGATGTCGCCGGCGGTCTGGTTCGGCTTCATCAGCAGTCGTTGGAAGGTCGCGATCAGTTCCGGGATGGCGAACGTCAGCTTGCGGCTGCTCGACGTGTCCATGTGCCAGCAGGCGACCACGACGGCGAGCAGGCCGAGGAACGTGATGACGCTGCCCGCCAGGGTGTAGATGAAGAACTTGCGCGCCGCGTGCCGGCGTTCCGAGCCGCCCCAGATGCCGATCAGGAAGAAGAGAGGGACCAGGGTCAGCTCGAAGAAGACGTAGAAGAGCAGGATGTCGAAGGCGAGGAAGACGCCCAGCATGCCGACGCCGAGCATGAGGAGCCAAGCGTGGTACTCGTTGACGCGCTCCTCGATGGAGTTCCAGGAACAGAGCACCGCCGCCACCATGAGGAAGGTGGTGAGGACGACGAGCCAGATGTTCAGGCCGTCGAGGCCGATGTAGAACTGGACGGCGCCTTTGCCGAGGTCGAGAACGTCCCACGTCGTCGTGTGCGGCGACGCGGCGGTGGAGCCTGGGACGAACTCGGGGCGGAACGTCGCTGCGTTGTCCTTGAGCGGCGCGGCTTCGCGCGCTTCGAGGAAGCCGAACGCGAGGACGCAGGCCAGCACGGCGTCGACCAGGGTGACCGCCAGGCAGACCTGGCGGACCAGGCTGGCGCGGCGCGGCCCCAGGAGAGCGACGACGGCGACCGCGACGGCGGGCAGTCCGAGCAGCACCAGCAGCAGGATGCGGTAAAGATCCATGATTGAGTCCAGGTTCCTTCTTCCTTCGCGCAGGCCGAGGTCGACCGTCCGATCAGCGCAGCAGCACGGAGAGCACGAAGCCCGCCAGTCCCAGGGCCATCAACAGGGCGTAGAACTGCACCAGGCCGTTCTGGATCGGGCGGACCCAGTGGCCGAGCAGCCGCGGGATCGCGGAGATCAGCCGGGCCACCGCGTCGA
>JAYSSW010000637.1:0-7596 GCA_043720335.1 Planctomycetia bacterium | reverse complement strand
ACGAGAGCCGCGAAATCCTCATCCGTGCCGACGTGTCGGTGCATCCCGACAACGGACACGGCGGCGTGGCGACCATTGCGCCTGCGGAAGCCCCGGCGTTCCTGACGTTGCCGGAGTCCGATTCGTGGAACGAGCCGTACATCGAGATCCTCGACCAGCGGAGCCGACGCGTCGTGACGGTGATCGAGCTGCTCAGCCCGACCAACAAGCGAGCGGGCCGAGGACGGGAACAGTATCTTGCGAAACGCGAGCAGTTGCTGCACAGCAGCACGCACTTCGTCGAGATCGACCTGCTGCGCGGCTTCGGCGAGCGGATGCCGTTCCTCGACAAGCCATGCGACTACTACGCGCTGGCGAGTCGGGTCGAAGAGCGGCCGCGCGTCGCGTGGTGGCCGCTGCGGCTGCGCGACCGCCTGCCGGTGATCCCGGTGCCGCTCACGTCGCCCGACGCCGACGCCAGCCTTGACCTGCAAGCCGCGCTGAACCACGTTTACGACGCCTCGTTCTACGGCAACTACATCTACCGCGAGCCGCCGCAGCCGCGCCTGGGCGCCGACGATGAAGCCTGGGCGAAGGCGTTCCTTCCCACCACCCTGGCCTGAGCGGAGAAGTCCCATGTTGATCCGCGTGTTCCTGTTGGCATGCCTGGCGGTCGGCGCCGCATCCACGCTCCGCGCCGATTGGCCGATCTTCCGGGGCGATCCGCTCCAGTCGGGAGTCGCGCGGACCGAGCTGCCCGCCAAGCTCGAAGTGCGCTGGAAGGTCTCCTTCAAGGAAGGGGTCGAGTCGACGGCCGCCATCGTCAAGGACACCGTCTACGTCGGCTGCTTCGACGGGCACCTCTACGCTCTCGACCTGGCGACCGGCGACGTCAAGTGGAAGTTCAAAACGTCCGGCGGCATCAAGGCCCCCCCCAGCTGGCACCAGGACCATGTCTACGTCGGCGACGAGGAGGGCATGTTCTACTGCGTCAGCGCCAAGACCGGCGCCAAGATCTGGGACTTCGAGACCAGCAACGAGATCACCGGAGGCGCCAACTTCGCCAAGGGCAAGGTCATCTTCGGCTCGCACGACTCGACCCTCTACGCGCTCAACCTCAAGGACGGCTCGCTTGCCTGGAAGTACAAGATCATGGGGCCCGTCAACGGCTCGGCGGTCGTGTCGGGCGACCGGACCTACGTCGCCGGCTGCGACAGCATCCTGCACGCCATCGATGTCGACAAGGGGGTCAGCCTCGCCAAGATCGAGCTGAGCGGACAGGCCGGCGCGACCGCCGCCATCCTCGCGTCGGGCGCCGTGAAGGGCGAGAAGCTGTACGTCGGCAACATGGCGAACCAGGTGCAGGGCATCGACCTGAAGGACGCGAAGGTGCTGTGGAGCCACGAACCGAAGCGGGCCCAGCCGTTCTACAGCTCCGCCGCCGTCACGGAGAAGCTGGTCATCCTTGGCTGCCGCGACCGCGTCGTCCACGCCCTCGACCGCGAGTCGGGCGAGCCGGCGTGGAGCTTCACGACCAAGGGGCGCGTCGACAGCTCCCCCGTCGTCGCCGGTCCGCGCGTCTACGTCGGATCCAGCGACGGCAGCCTCTACGTCATCGACTTGGTGAAAGGGAAGGAAGTGCAGGCGATCGAGCTGGGCCGGGGCGTCGCCGCTTCGCCCGCGGTGGCGCACGGCTGCCTGGTCATCGGCACCACCGACGGGCACCTGTACTGCCTCGGCGCCAAGAAGTGACAACGCGTTGTCAACAGTCCGGCGACGCAGACGGCCTGGACAACTGATCTTGACACTTTAGACCGTTCAGTCTAACCTTGTGCTGAACGGTCTACGTTTTTTGTCGCCGTCACCTCTCCCTTTCGGACCAAGGCGCCTACTCATGAAGCAGCCACGCGTTGACATCGCGAGCATCCGCCGCGAACAGATCGTCGACGCTGCGGTGGCGGTGATCGCCGAGCAGGGCTTGCAGCACCTGTCGCTGTCGGAGATCGAGAAGAAGGTCGGCATGAGCCGGGGGCAGCTGACCTATTATTTCAAGGCGAAGGAAGACATCCTGGTCGCGGTTTTCGACCGTCTCATCCAGCTGATGCGCGAGCAGCACCAGCAGGCCGAGCCGTGCCGTGACGACCTGCCCTGGCTGGAGAAGTTGCGAATCCTGCTGTCGATGGTGATGAAGACGCCCCCCGCGCACCCGGAGTTCCACGCCCTGCAGTACACGTTCCTGTCGCAGATCAGCCATCGCGCCGACTACCGCCAACGGCTCGTCGATCTCTACGAGGAATGGCGCCTGCTGGCGACGAACGACCTGGTCCGCGAATTGGAGAAGCGTGCTTCGGTGCGGAAGGTTTCGCCCCGGTCGATGGCGACACTGGTGCAGGCGATCCTGCACGGCCTGGCGATGCAGACGGCCGCCGACCCGGAATCGTTCGACCCGCAGGACATGCTGCACCTGTGCCTGGACCTGCTCGGAACCTACTTGTGGATCCCGCCGACGCCCCCGCAGCCCGGCAGGAAGAAAACAACCACGCGGCCCAAGCGGACCCAAGCCGCCCGCTACCGCACCCCTTTGATAGTCGATGGAGTCGAAGATGAACTCGACCGTCGTTGACGCCCCCGCCAGCGCGAACCCGTCCCTCAGCGAACGTGTCCGCTCCCTGCGCCTGCCCGACCAGCAGGGCGGCGGCCGGGGCGGCTCGTCCTGGCTGCCGTGGATCCTGTGCCTGGTTCTGGCGCTCGTCGCCGGCTTCTTGGCGATGGAAGCGCTGTCGCCGATCAGCGACGACATGCTCAAGAAACTCGCTGAGGAACGCAAGCTCGACATCCTGCCCTCGCAGCCAGGCAACACGCCCCAGGGTGGTGGCGGCAGGCGGGTGTCGGCGCCGCAGGGCGAAGTCACGCTCGAATCGAAGGGCTACATCCTGCCGATCCGCCAGATCCAGGTCAGCCCGCAGGTCGGCGGCAAGGTCATCGAACTGTTCATCGAGGAAGGCGCCTGGGTGCAGGAAGGACAAATACTGGCCAAGCTCGAAACCGACGAGTACCAGTTCGACTACGACCGCGTCGCCGCCCAGGCCCGTTCCGCGCAGTCGCGCTGGCACGCGCTCTGGAAGTACCGCGAGGACGAGGTCAACCAGGCCAAGGCCGAGCTGGACGACTCGCGGGCGCAGCGCGACCAGTCGCTTCAGAAGTACAAGCGCAGCGTCGCCCTCAAAGACAGCCGGGCGCTTTCGCCGGAGGAGTTCGAGAACATCGAGACGAGCTTCCGCTCCCAGGAGGCCAAGCTGCTCAGGCAGCAGCTCACCTACGACCTGCTGCGCAAAGGCCCGCGCGACGAGAACATCGCGTCGGCGAAGGCGGAGTGGGACCAGTACAACGCCGAGGCGGGCAAGGCGAAGTGGCGGCTCGACTACACCACGATCCGCGCCCCCGTCTCGGGCATCATCCTCAGCAAGAAGGCCGAGAAGGGGAACATGGTCAACCCGTCGGCGTTCTCCAACGGGGTGGCCGCCAGCCTGTGCGACATGGCGAACCTGTACGAGCTGGAGATCGACCTGTCGATCGCCGAGCGCGACATCTCGAAGGTGAAGGCGTTCCAGGAATGCCGGGTCCGCGCCGAGGCGTACATGGACCGCGACTACCAGGGCTACGTCTCGCGCGTGATGCCCGCCGCCGACCGCGCCAAGGGGTCGATCCCGGTGCGCGTCCGCGTCTTCGTCCCGCGCTTCACCGACAAGACGCTGGAGAAGCAGGGCGAGTACCTCCGGCCTGAGATGGGGGCGTACGTCACCTTCTTCAACCGCCCGATCGACCAGGGCAAGATCCGCGACTACGACGAGCGCGTGCAGAAGCTGCAGACCGAGATCAAGTCGTCGGGCAGCAGCGGCCAGTGACCCCCTGCACCGACCCAGGACATCATCCGACAGACCGAGGAGCAGACATGGCCAGCGCGCCGATCATGCACATCAACGGCGTCACGAAATCGTTCACCCGCGGCGGCGAGACGATCACCGTCCTGCGCAACCTCAACCTTGAGGTCGGCGAGGGGGAGTTCCTCGGCATCATGGGGCCGTCCGGGTCGGGCAAGACGACCATGCTCAACCTCATCGCCGGCCTCGACCGCCCCGACCGCGGCGACGTCGTCATCGGCGGCTCCATCGTCTCGCAGATGTCGGAAGCCCAGCTTGCCTCGTGGCGCACGCGGAACATCGGCTTCATCTTCCAGTTCTACCATCTGCTGCCCGTTCTCTCGGCCTACGAGAACATCGAGCTGCCGCTGCTGCTGCTGCCGATCAGCGCCGCGCAGCGGCGCCAGCAGGTGATGAACGCGCTCGACCTGGTCGGGCTGGCCGACCGCCAGGACCACCGGCCCGGCCAGCTCTCCGGCGGGCAGCAGCAGCGCGTCGGCATCGCCCGCGCCATCGTCACCGACCCGACGCTGATCGTCGCCGACGAGCCGACCGGCGACCTCGACGCCCGCTCCGCCGACGAGATCCTCAACCTGATGTGCGAGCTGCAGCGCGGCCTGAACAAGACGATCCTCCTCGTCACGCACGACCCGCGCGCCGCCCAGCGCGCGCAGCGCATCGTCCATCTCGACAAGGGCCAGCTCGTCTCCTCGTCCGAAGCCGCCAGCGAGCCGCCCCGCGCCCTGTACGGCGGCGGCGACACCAGCTTCCAGTCGTCGCCGACCAGCATCCAGGACCGGAAGTAGCCAGACTGTTTCTTCGACCGCATCGCAGACGGGGACCGCCGACATGCTCTCGAATTTCATCGACGAACTGACGAACAGCTACGTCTCGCTGACCGCGTTCGTCATCACGCTCGCCGTGCTTGGGTTCGGCGCCTGGTTCGCGGCGACCAGCCCCCGACTGCTCACGCTGGGGCTGAAGAACCTCCGCCGCAACCTGCTGCGAACCGTCCTGACCACGCTGGCGACCATCGTGCTCGTCTTCATGGTGTCGCTGATCTGGACCATCATCTCCGGCCTGGACAAGGTGACGCAGGAGAAGTCGAAGGACCTCAAGCTCATCATCACCGAGCGCTGGCAGCTCCCCAGCCAGCTGCCCATGACCCACGCCAACTACCTCGACCCGGCCAACAGCGGCTTCCTCAAGGAGCTGCGCGACGACGCCGGCATGCCGCTCTACTCCGAGCGCGACTTCATGACCTGGTCCTTCTACGGCGGCACCATGGACCCCGCCAAACGCGACCCCAAGAACCTCGTCTTCTTCTTCGCCATGCAGCCGCAGCACATCATCCCCATGATGGACGACCTCGACAACCTCGACCCCGCTCTCGTTGAGAGGATGAAGTCCAAGCCCGACGGCTGCCTCATCGGCGTCGACAAGCTCGAAGCGATCGGCAACAAGCGCGTCGGCGACCGCTTCAAGCTCACCAGCATCAACTACAAGGACATCGACCTCGAGTTCGAGGTCGTTGGCATCCTCCCCGATGGGCGCTACAACCAGAGCGCCATCATGAACATGGACTACTTCAACCGCGAACTCGACGCCTACCGCCGCAAGAAGGGGATCGCCCACCCGCTCGACAACAAGCGCCTCAACCTCATCTGGCTGCGCGTCCCCGACCGCGAGACCTTCAACCGCGTCGGAACCATCATCGAGAACGCCAGCGCCTTCTCCGACCGCCCCGTCAAGGTCGAAACCTCGTCCAACGGCATCGGCTCGTTCCTCGAAGCGTACAAGGACCTGCTCGCCGGCATGAAGATCCTGCTCGTCCCCGCCATCCTCGCCATCATGTCGCTCGTCATGGCCAACGCCATCAGCATCACCGTCCGCGAGCGGCGCATGGAGATGGCCGTCATGAAGGTGCTCGGCTTCCGCCCCAACCAGATCCTCCTGCTCATCCTCGGCGAAGCTCTCTTCGTCGGCACGCTCGCCGGCCTGATCGCCGCGGCCCTCACCTACGGCCTGTTCAACGGCATGTGGGGCGGCATCCCGTTCCGCATCGGCTTCTTCCCCGTCTTCCGCATCCCCGAAGCCGTCTTCTGCTGGGGCGTCGCGATGGGCAGCTTCACTTCGTTCATCGGCAGCGTCATCCCCGCCTTCACCGCACGTTCGGTCAAGGTGTCGGAAGTCTTCTCCAAGGTGGCGTAGCCGGATCGAAGCGCGGCCAATGCCTCGGCGCAATGTGCGGATTTTGGGAGCGAACCTACGATGCGTTTTCGATCAGCTTTCCTCAACTGGATCTTCGAGAACCCCAGCGCCCTCGTGGGGCTGGGCATCGTCATGCTCCTGCTGCTGTTCGCGCTGGCGCCGCTGCTGACCGTCCTCTTGCCGATGAACAAGGTGCCGCTGCGCTACAACCTGCGCAACCTGCAGAACCGCTGGCTGACCACGATGGTGACTGCGCTCGCGTTCACACTGGTCACGTTCCTGCTCACCGTGATGCTCGCGTTCGTCAACGGCATGGACCAGCTCACCTCCTCGACCGGCCACCCCGGCAACGTGCTGATCCTTTCCGACGGCGCCACCGACGAGGTCTTCAGCAGCCTCCCCCCCGTCAGCGTGCAGAGCCTGCCCGACGACGTGCAGAAGCAGATCTCCAAGAACCGCGACGGCGACTACCTGGCCGCCCAGGAGGTCTACGTCCTCGTCACCTACCTGATCCCCGGCAAGACCAAGCGCCGCTTCATCCAGATGCGCGGGCTCGACAATCCCCGCATCGCCGCCGAGGTCCACGAGCTGGAACTCGACAGCGGCGACTGGCCCAGCGACAGCGGCGTCCGCTCCATTGAAACGACCGTCGATGGCGTCAAGGTGAAGGACACCTATCCCGAGATCGTGCTCGGCGACGGCATCGCCCGGCTGCTCGGCGGCGACGTGGGCAAGGCGGTCCTCGCCACCGGCGACATCGTCGAGGTCGGGCCCAAGAAATGGGTCGTCAGCGGCGTCATGAAGCCCAACGGCTCCGCCTTCGGCTCGGAGATCTGGACCCGCGACCGCGTCGTCCAGGAGAACTTCGGCCGCCGCAACTCCTACAGCACCTACGTCGTCCGCACCGCCAACGAGAAGGTCGCCGACGCCGCCTGCGACGTGCTCAAGAAGACCCCGCTGGCCGAGCGCAACGTGCAGGCCCAACCGGAGCGCGTCTTCTACGCCAAGCTGTCCGACACCAGCAAGCAGTTCAGCTACGCCATCTACTTCGTCGCGATCATCATGGCGATCGGCGGCCTGCTCGGCGTGATGAACACGATGTTCGCCGCCATCAGCCAGCGCACCAAGGACATCGGCGTGCTGCGCCTCATGGGCTACACGCGCATGCAGATCTTCCTGTCGTTCCAGCTCGAATCGCTGCTCATCGGCATCGTCGGCGGGCTGCTCGGCTGCCTGATCGGCCTCTCCTTCCACGGCGTCACCGCCACCAGCATCATCGCCAGCGGCGCCGGCGGCGGCGGCAAAGGGGTCGTCCTCACCATGGTCGTCACCGTCGCCAGCTTCTGCACCTGCATGTTCTTCGCCCTCATGATGGGCGCCCTCGGCGGCATCCTCCCGTCGTACAACGCGATGCGCCTGCGCCCGCTGGAGTCGCTGAAGTAGCGGACTGAAATATCCCTGAGCCCGAAGCGCCAAGCGAGGCAGC
>JAYSSW010000636.1:0-7598 GCA_043720335.1 Planctomycetia bacterium | reverse complement strand
GAGCAGGCGGCCAAGGAGGTCGCCAAAAGGGCCAAGAAAGGGGAAAAGGCATCCCCGGTCCACATCGAAGGACGGCTGATCGCCCGCACGTTCTGGGGCCAGGCGTGGTGCACGAACCTGGAAGGCTACAGCGACTTCGCCAACCGCCTGCCGCGCGGGCGCACCTCTGTGCGCAACGGCTCGGTCGTTGACCTGAAGATCGAGAAGGGGGTCGTCAAAGCCCTGGTGAGCGGGTCGGAACTTTACGACATCAAGATCGACATCGCCGCGCTGCCGAAGCCGACCTGGACGGCGATCAAGCAGCAGTGCGCCGGCCAGATCGGCACGTTGGTCGAGTTGCTGCAAGGCAAGCTGTCGAAGGCCGTAATGGAGCGGGTGACGGACCGCGCGGGGGGCCTGTTCCCGAAACCGAAGGAGATCCAGATGCGCTGCAGCTGCCCCGACTCCGCGGGCTTGTGCAAGCACATCGCGGCGGCGATGTACGGCATCGGTAGCCGGCTCGACACGTCGCCGGAACTGCTGTTCGTGCTGCGCGGCGTCGACCACCTGGAACTGATCGAGCAGGCGATCCCCGCCCCGAAGATCGGCGCGCTGAGCGGCGCCCCCACTCTCGCCGCCGCCGACCTCGGCGCCATCTTCGACATCGATCTGGGCGACGCCGGAGAAGCGGCGCCCGTGGTAATTGAGAAGCCAGCGGCGAAGAAAGCCGCGAAGAAGACGTCCGCGCCGAAGAAGGCCGCGACAACGAAGAAGCCCGCCGCGAAGAAGAAAGCCCCGGCGGCGAAGAAGAAAAAATCTCCGCCACAGAAGGGGTAGCGATTCGTCGCTGCCCGCATCAATCGGACGCCGGCAGCTTCTTCAGCAGCTTCAGGTCCGCCTCGTAGCGCTTGACGCCTCGCTCGTAGGAGCCCGTGGTTTTGGTGAGCACCAGCGAGTAAGGGCTGCCTTTGCGTTCGAGGTCACTTTTCACGTCGCATTGATGTTTACCGATGGTTTCCTGGAGGTGCCGGCGCGTGTGCTCGGCTGCCGGGATGCGAGTGACCTCGGCGGCGGGGTCGGCGAGGAATTTCTGGAGCTGGCCGCAGAACTTGCAGTTGCAGGACAGGGTCGCCGGGCGCTTCCAGTCCGCAGGGGGCGCCGGCTTCGCGGCCGTGTCGGCCTCCAGCTTCCGCCGCGTCCCCGCCAGCCACGACGCCAGTTGCGGATGAACGGTTCCGAAACGCTTCTTCGACCAGGCGATCAGCGACTTCAAACTGGGGACCACGCAGTCGTCCATGCTGAACGAGGCCGGCGCGTCCTGCACCAAGCGGAGTACGCGAGTCAACAAATCATCGCTGCCGTTCGCGAGCAGTGCTTGCACGACGTGCGGCAGCGCCTTCTCGGTGTTCGTGATCGTGTCGCGTGAACGGAATGCGTCCGGCTTGATCGGCTCGCAGAACCGCTCGACGAGCCGGGCGCACAGCTCCCCGGCGAGCTTCGTCTTGTCAGCGTCCTCCGCCGGGTCGCCACAGTAGTCGGCGATCCACTCGGCGGTGTTCGCCGGCACGCTCCGGTCGGCGAACGTGTCCTTCGATGGCTCCAGCAGTGCCGTCATTTCCTTCGCGAACGCTCCCCAGCCGAACTCGCGGCACGCCGCCAGGACGAGCGAGCCGAGCTTGGGCGACTGGCCGAACTCCGCGAGCTTCGTCAGGAACGCGGCGATGGTGTCGCGGTCGTGCAGCTTCGGCAGAAGATCGGCGAACTCGTCGTAAACCGCCAGTTTCGGCTGGCGCGGATCGTACGACGCTCGCAGACGCCGAGGCCAGTGGGCAAGGATCGCGCGGGCGAAACGGACGCAGTCGGCGCGGGCCTCGTCGATGCGTTTCTTGGCGGTCTTGGCGAGTTTCGCGACCATCGAGATGAACAGCGGGATGGCGCTGCCGGCCCCCGAAGCCGCGACCACGTCGAAGTGCTGGTCGCGGCTCCAGAGGACGAGCGCGGAGCGGTGGTACCAGCGGTCGAGCGTGTTGCCGGCGTTGCCCGTGTAGCCTTCGTACTCCTCGGTGGTCGGCTTCCAGTCGTCGAGCGGGGTCGCGGAAACGATGGCTGGCAGGGCGAAACGGATGGTCCCCCAGGGCTGCTTCTTGCCGTCGAGATCGGTCCAGCCCTTGCCGCTCAACTCGTCCTCGTAGGTCTCGCCGATCCTGATTCCGTCGCTCCGCCTGGACCGGCGACGGCTTGAGTAATGGTCGTCGTAGCCGCTGCCGTCGGTGGCGAACTGGCACAGATGGCGTTCAACTTCGGCGAGATGGACGATGCAGCCCGCTTGCTCCGCCGCCGCGACGACGTGGTCCGCGAGCGAGCGGTCGGTCCCTTTGAGCAGTTCGAGCGACAGGCCCCGCTCCGTGTAGTGGTGCTCGAGCGCGAAGACGAGCGGCTCGCCTGGCTGCCTGGCGATCCAGGTTTCGATGGACCGGACCAGCGGGGCGACCGGCGCCGGGGTGCTGCCAGCAACCTTCACCCCCGTCGTCCTCAGCACGAGGTTGTACGCCAGGCACAACCGCACGCCGCGCTCGACGCGATGGACTTCGTGTTCGCAATCGGCGTAGAAGGCGGCGTAGCAGGGCGCCTTGCCGGCCGCCGCCTCCTTGAAGGCGAACGATTCCTCCTGCGCGCCGTGGCGGACTTCCAGCGTGCCCCCCTCGAACGGGTTGGGCAGCACGACGATCATGCTCGCCACCATCCCGTCGTGCTTCTCGCTGTCGCGGTGAGGCAGGAAGAAGCCCCCCTTCTCGTAGACCAACAGCTTGTAGAGCTTCGCTTCCAGCTGGTCGGCCGGCAGCCCCAGATCCTCCGCCACGGTTCGCGTCGCGTCGGCGATCGCTGCGTTCCAGGCGTCGCTCAGCCTGAATTGCTTCGGGTCCAGCTCGAAGGTGTTGCGCACTTCCTTGTCGACCAGCGTCTTCGTCCCCTTGCCGTACGGCGCGACCTGGCAGCGGTCGAGCAGCCGTTTCGGCTGCTTGAGCGGCAGCTTGACAGGCCCCAGCCCCTCGACCATCAGGCCGGGATCGACGACCGGCAGCGTGCCGGACACGCAGTACTTCGCCGCGATGACCGACTGTTCAATCGCTGCGGAAAGCCAATCGACGCTGGCGGACTTGGCCATCGGCGTTCTCCTCATGGAAAGAGCGGATTCGTGGGGGGATGATTCGGCGCGAATCGCGACGCCGGCTCGCGGTCATTGCTGGTTGGGATACTGCGGCGGCGACTTGCCGGTTCGCTTGGTGAGGCGAGGATACGTGACGGTCGGGATGGCGCCCTCGATCCGGTCCACCTGCACCTGGTGGAACCAGTCGTCGCCGAAATCGAACCAGTAGCCGAACGCGCGGCCGACGCGCAGGTCGAGCTGGTCCAAAGTGGTTGTGTGGGCGTCGCTGCGACCGCCCTCCTCCGAGGACGGAGGCCCGTAGCGGGGGCCTTCCGGGTCGAAGGGGCGCTTGCCGAACTGGAACTCGTAGAGGTGCTCGTCGTAGCGGTCGAACGCGCCGAAGATGGCCTCGTGGAGCTGTTGGAGCGTCTGGTCGCCGCGGATCTCGATCACCCGAAAAACGGGTTTGCTGGCGAATTTCTCGCTGATCGGGCCGCTCTTCAGGATGACCGTCAGCACGTAGAGCTTGCCCGCAGGCTGCGGCGCAGCGAGACGTGACCGCTTCGCGTCGGAAGGCGCCGCGGACTTCGCCTTCGTGCGCTGGCCCCACTCCGGGATCTCGTCCTCCGGCACCAGGACGCGAATCGATCGCGACTGCATCGGCGTGCGCTCGATCAGCCCCTTCTTCTCCAGCGCCTTCACCATCTGGTTCACCGAGGGGGGCGACACGCACATCGCCGCCGCGATCTCCGACTCGGCGGGCGGCGTCCCGTGCCGCTGGGTGTAGGCGTGGATGAACGCGAGATACCGGCCCTGCGTCGGTGTGAAAAGCGCCATGATCGACTGCCCTCGTGGTTAACGAGGCCCATGATAGCAACCGAGGGCCGAATCGACGTCACGCCCGCTGCGCCCGGCGCGACTTCATGGCGAGCCGCTTCGCCGTCGCCGGTCGAGCGAGTTCGCGCAGCACGTCCTTGCCGATCCAGCGGGCCGTCGCGTCTTTCGATGCTGCCAGGCCGTTCGCCAGCGACAGCGCCGCAACATTCAATGCGAGGCTGCGTTCGCCGACGGACCGCAGCGCCCAGCTCACGGCCTTCTTCACGAAGTTCCGCTGATCGGTCGCCTCGCGCTCGATGAGGGGCAGGCATTCGAGGAACAGTTCGTCACCTGCCTGCTTGTCGTGCAGGGCGAGGCACGCCAGCAGCGCGAACGCCGCCCGCTTGGCGAACTCGTCGCGCCGCCCGCTCCATGCCGTGACTTTTCGCCAGGCGTGCGGCGTGCGGTCGAACAGGTGGAAGCAGGCCGTGTCGCAGATGCCCCAGTTGTCGAAGTCGCGGCACCAGCGGTCCATCTGCGCCGCGGTGACGTGCACCGGCTCATCGATGAGGGTTGCGAGCATGCGGGCCTCGTACCAACCGGTGTCCCACAGAGCCGCAGCGAGATCGTGCCGCCGCCCCAGCCGTTTGGCGAGCACCTTGAGGTTGGCCATCGACACGCCGAAGAACTTTTCGGCAACGATGCCGAACCGCCCCAGGTTGTCACGGTCATGCTCCGTGCTGTTTGCTTGCAGCCACGCCAGGGCCGCCGCGACTTCATCGGCAACCGGAAGCGGCGACGCGGCGGGCGGAGATTTTTTCTTGGTGGGCATGACGGCTCGATCTGTTTCGATTCCAGTGAAGCAACGCGAAGGTCACACGTTGGGACGAAGCGCTGCGTGATGGATTCAGGCTCTTCCGATTTTAGGCGGAAGCGCGCGCAAAGCCTGGGCCAGCAACCTCGAAGCCGACGCTGTGGCGCTGATGACTGGCGACAAAAAAAAGAAATTGGACCGACGCGGCTCATGCACATGAGTTCCACAAAATCCTGCGACCTCGGGTTGATAGGCATAATTTATTGCACGCAAACTAAATTATTATCAAAACTGCAAGTGACGGACGAAATGAGATTGGCCACTTTCTCCCAGGCCGCGCGGAGACGTACTGGGCAATCTGGGAGAATTCCGTGCGGGCCGGGCCACCAAAGAGGGACTGTCATGCCTGCTCGCCACGCGATTGAGGACGACCAATGGGACCGAATCAAGCACCTGCTGCCGGGGTGTCCGGGCCAGCCTGTCTTGGTTTCGGAGGACAATCGCCGGTTCACCGACAGCGTCCCGTGGACCTCCAAGAATCCACGCCGCCACGCAATGAGAACCGCCTGGGTCAGAACGATGCCGCTGATGGAGTTGATCGAGTGGGAGCACGAGGACGACAAGAAGCGGTCGTCGGATGCGTACTTCGATCATCAGTTGATCAAACCCGTGGACCTGACGGCGTTGGGGAAGCTGCTGGCGTCGATCTATGCGGCGATGGCATGAAACGTGCTGTCTGTAACGGATCGGGCGTCGGCGTTGAACCGTGCTGGAGTCGGTGAGGACATGGGAGGAAGGCACGGGGAAAGAGCCGGTGCGTCGCAGAACTAAACAACAACCTCGACCCAATGCGGTGTCTGTGGTCGTCCGCTGAGAGTACAACACGATGTCATCGAACCCGCTGTCCGACACCGCAAAGAAGAACGTCGAGGCCATCGCCCAGGTCGAGCAGCAACTCCACGGACGCCGGTCACAAGTGGAGAAGATCGGCGACTGGATCGCTCGGTTCTTCGGGAGCCTGTGGTTCATCGCCGCCCACGCCGCGTTCTTCGGCGGCTGGATCGTGCTGAACGTGCAGGTGCTGCCCGGCGTCAGGGCATTCGACCCCTACCCGTTCCCCTTCCTGGGCTTCATCGTAGGGATCGAGTTCATCTTCCTCACCACGTTCGTCCTGATCAACCAGAACGTCCAGTCGAAGCGGCAGGAGCAGTGGGGCCACCTGACCCTGCAAATCGCACTGCTGACCGAGCAGGAGGTCACGAAGACGCTGCAGATGCTCCACCTCATCTGTCAAGAGCTTGGGCTGGAAAAGCCGTCCACCGACCAGGAGTCGAAGGACTTGGCCCAAACGACGCAGGTGACGGCCTTGGTGGAGGAGATCGAGAAGGCCCGCGAGGTCGAGGAGGCATTCGTCAAGGAGGTCGTCAAGGTTCGGGAAACCGGGAAGCAGTTGATCGGGGAGATGGCGAAGACGAGGGAGGCCGAGGAGGAGCTGATCGGCAAACTCGACAAGGTGCGGGACGAGGTCAAGCACGCCAAGTGAGCGATCCAGGCGACGCCGTTGATGCTCAACCTGAGCGCAAGCGAAGGGATGGCTGGTTGACTCGCGGACGGAGAATCATCTCCAGCAAGATTCCCTGGTATCCCGTCGCTTGCGCTCAGGGTTCGTTCAAGACTGCGCGCAGAAACGGGCGAGGTTCCGCGCAACCTCGCCCGTTTGCGATTTCCAGCGACGGCTACTCCACCGTCACGCTCTTGGCGAGGTTGCGCGGCTTGTCCACGTCGCAGCCGCGCAGCAGGGCGATCTGGTACGCCAGCAACTGCAGCGGCACCGCCATCACCAGCGGCTGCAGGTACTCCGGCACCTGCGGCACGAAGACCACGTCGTCGGCGCACTGCTTGACGTGCGCAGCGACTTCGGGGTCGCCTTCGCAGACGATCGCGATGACCGGGCCGCCACGGGCGCGGATCTCCTCCAGGTTGCTCATCACCTTGTCGACGACGCCGCCGTTGGGGATGAGGAACACCGAAGGCGTGTCGCCGTCGACCAGGGCGATCGGGCCGTGCTTCATCTCGGCGGCGGGGTAGCCCTCGGCATGGATGTAGCTGATCTCCTTCAGCTTCAGCGCCCCTTCGAGCGCGACCGGGAACAGGTGCTGCCGGCCCAGGTAGAGCATGTTGTCGACGCGGTGGTACTTCTCGGCGATCCGCTTGATCTGCTCGTGGCACTTGAGCGTCTGCCGCACCATGCGCGGGATGTTGCGGATCTCCTTGATCATCCGCAGCCCCTGCACGCTCGACAGGTTCCGCAGGCGGCCCATGTATAGGGCGAGCATCGTCAGCACGACGACCTGGTTGCAGAACGCCTTGGTGCTGGCGACGCCGATCTCCGGGCCGGCGTGCAGGTAGACGCCGCCGTCGGCTTCGCGGGCGATGGAGCTGCCGACCACGTTGCACAGGGCGAGCGTGTGGTGCCCCTTGCGCTTCGACTCGCGCATCGCGGCCAGGGTGTCGGCCGTCTCGCCCGACTGCGTGATCGCGAGGACGATGGTGTTGCGTTCCATCGGCGGGTTGCGGTAGCGCAGCTCGGAGGCGTACTCGACCTCGACCGGGATGCGGGCGAATTCCTCAAACAGATACTCGCCGACGAGGGCCGCGTGGTAGCTGGTGCCGCAGGCGGTGAAGATGAATCGCTCGGCGCGGCGGAGCTGTTTGGCGTCGAGGTTGAGGCCGCCGAAGTGTGCGGAGGCGTCCTCCTCGTTGAGCCGGCCGCGCATCGCGTTCTCGAGCGCTTCGGGCTGCTCGTAGATCTCCTTGAGCATGTGGTGCTCGAAGTCCCCC
>JAYSSW010000635.1:0-3628 GCA_043720335.1 Planctomycetia bacterium | reverse complement strand
CGAAAGCCCGGCGAACGGCCTGCGTAAGCGGGCTGGTCCAGATTTGCAACGATGGAAATTTCCACCAGCACGCTTACGCAGGCCGTTCGCCTGAACGTAAACATGAATCGGGTTTCATGGACTTCTCTTTCTTCCGACGTGGGAGAACCCCTCACCCTCGGTCCCTCTTCCCATAATGGGAAGAGGGATGCTCATCTCTCCCACCATTGCCGAATAGCCAAACATTTGGGTTGCGGGGAGAATGTTGAGCCTTGCGAAAAGCCCAAATGACCTGGCTTGCACGGGTCTCGTCCGCACGTCGTACAATGCCGGGATCCGGCTGGACCGCGCGACGATCGGAGGCCCCGCTTGCAGTACTATTTCTTCCACCTCATGCCCTGGCCCCATCTCGCCGACGACTTCGACGAGAAGCACGATTCCGCCTGGGTTTGGCTCTCCAACTCGCACTACGATCCCGTCAAGGGACAGGATCTCTACCGCGAGTACATCAACACGCTCGCCTACGCCGACGAACTGGGCTTCGACGGCGTCTGCGTCAACGAGCACCACCAGACCGCCTACGGGCTGATGCCGTCGCCCAACATCATCGCCGGCGCGCTGACGCAACGCACCAAGCGCTGCAAGATCGCCGTCATCGGCAACGCCCTGCCGATGTACAACCCGCCTCAAAGGGTCGCCGAGGAGTTCGCCATGCTCGACGTGATGTCGGGCGGGCGATTGGTGGCTGGCATGGTGGTCGGCGGCGGGCCGGAGTACTTCGCCTACCAGCTCAACCCGACGCACGCGCGCGAGAAGTACCGCGAGGCCCTCGACCTCATCCTCAAGGCGTGGACGACGCCCGGCCCCTTCGAGTGGAACTCGAAGCACTACTACTTCCGCTACGTCAACCCGTGGCCGATCCCGCTGCAGAAGCCGCATCCGCCGATCTGGATTCCGGGCGTCGGCAGTCTGGAGACCATCGAGTTCGTCGCCCAGCGCCGCTTCGCGTACATGGGGGTGCCGTACTTCCACATCGACGTGTTCAAGCGGGTGTTCGGCATGTTCCGCGAGGCGTGCGAGCGGGCGGGCTACACCGCGAAGCCGGAGCAGATGGGCTGGGGCGTGCCGATCTACGTCGCCGAGACCGACGAGCAGGCACGGCGCGAGTTCGAGCCGGCCTTCTGGTACTTCGTCAAGAACCTGCTGAAGAACATCGGCCTGACGCCGCCCGGCTACACGTCGGCGAAGTCGGCCGCCGCCCTCGCCAAGCAGCAGAAGTTCTTCCTCGCTCATCAAAAAACGTGGAGCGACATCGAGAATGGCGTCTACGCCATCGTCGGCAGCCCGGAAACGGTTCGGCAGAAGCTGGCCCACCACCAGAAGGAACTCGGCGTCGGCGTCGTCCTCACCGGCTGCCAGACCGGCACCCTGTCGCACGAGCTGGCCCGCAAAAGCATGGAGCTGCTGGCCCGCGACGTCCTGCCGCACACGCGCGGAATTTCGCTGCCCGCCGCTGCGCAGCGGGATGCGCATTGACACGTTGTACAGCTTGGGGCGAACGGCCAGCGTAAGCTGGCTGGTAGAACTTTCAACGATTGCAAATGCCACCAGCCCGCTTACGCAGGCCGTTCGCCTGAACTGAGAATCAATTCCCGCTCGGCACGGATTGTGCTTTCTGCATTCCCTTCGCAGGGGACACGCGCCGTGTCCATGCAAACAAGCACCTTTCGCACACCATCGCGAGGTCGATCCATCCATGAGCAGCGCAGCCCCGGTCGAGAAGAAGAAGATCCGCAAGGCCAGCCCGCGCAACATCGACGCCAAGCCGACCGGCATGGGGGCGATCCCGCTCTCCAAAGGCGTCGCCTTCCGCGTCTGGGCGCCGCACGCCGACCAGGTCTTCGTCATGGGCGCCTTCAACCACTGGGCCGACGACCAGCTCGCGATGAAAGAAGAAGTCGATGGCATCTGGTTCCTCGAAGTCCCCGACGCGAAGATCGGCGACGAGTACCGCTACCTGCTCCACGCCGGCGACCGCAAGATCTCGCGCCTCGACCCCTACGCGCGCGAAGTCACCAGCTCCGTCGGCAACAGCGTCGTCCACGACCCGAAGTTCGACTGGGGCGACGACAACTACCAGCTCCCCCCCTGGAACGAGATCGTCGTCTACGAACTGCACATCGGCGCGTTCAACAACCCGGGCGGCGGCGAGCACCCGGCCCAGTTCAAGGACGTGATCGAGAAACTAGGCCACCTCAAGCGGCTTGGCGTCAACGTCATCCAGGTCATGCCGATCGCCGAGTTCGCCGGCGAGTTCTCCTGGGGCTACAACCCCGCCCAGATCTTCGCCGTCGAGGGGACCTACGGCGGCCCCAAGGCGTTCAAGGAACTGGTCAAGGCCGCCCACGCCCAGGGGATCGGCGTCATCCTCGACGTGGTCTACAACCATTTCGGCCCCGGCGACCTCGACCTGTGGCAGTTCGACGGCTGGTCCGAGAACGACCTCGGCGGCGTCTACTTCTACAACGACGCGCGCAGCGAAACGCCGTGGGGCAACAGCCGGCCCGACTACGGCCGCGGCGAGGTCCGCCAGTTCATCCGCGACAACGCCATGATGTGGCTGGAGGAATGCCACGTCGACGGCCTGCGCTTCGACATGACCCTGTTCATCCGCACGGTACGCGGCCCCGACCAGGGCGGCGACCTGCCCGAAGGCTGGAGCCTGCTCCAGTGGATCAACCGCGAGGTGCGCGACAAGTTCCCCGGACGACTCACCATCGCCGAGGACCTGCAGAACAGCGATTGGCTCACCAAGGACGACGGCGCCGGCGGCGCGGGCTTCGGCGCCCAGTGGGACGCCAAGTTCGTCCACCCGATCCGCGCCGTCGTCAGCGCCGTCGACGACGAGCAGCGCTCCTTGCAAGCAGTCTGCGACTCGCTCACCTTCGCCTACAACGGCGACCCGTTCGAGCGCGTCGTCTACAGCGAGTCGCACGACGAGGTCGCCAACGGCAAATCGCGCGTCCCGTCCGAGATCGACGCGGCCGACCCGGAGAACTACTTCGCCCAGAAGCGCTCGACTCTCGCCGCCGCGCTGGTCTTCACGGCGCCGGGCATCCCGATGCTGTTCCAGGGGCAGGAGTTCCTGCAGGGCGGCTGGTTCCAGGACACGGTGCCGATCGACTGGCACCTCAACGACTCGTTCCGCGGCATCGTCCGCCTGTACCGCGACCTGGTCCGCCTGCGGCTCAACCGCCAGGGCCTCTCGCGCGGCCTGTGCGGGCGCGGCATCCACATCTCGCACGTCAACGAGATCCTGAAGGTGATGGCGTTCCACCGCTGGGACAAGGGAGGCCACCAGGACGATGTTGTGGTGGTCGCCAACTTCTCGTCGCAGGTCCACAGCGACTACCAGATCGGCTTCCCGCGCGACGGCGTCTGGAAGCTGCGCCTCAACAGCGACTGGAAAGGCTACAGCAGCGTCTTCGGCAACGACCCCAGCACCGACGCCACGCCGACCCCCGACGCCTACGACGGCCAGCCTTGTTCGGCGAAGATCACCATCGCCCCGTACAGCGTGCTGATCTACTCGCAGGACGCGTAATCGGGATGGCAGCGATCTTCGCCGAACAAGGCCGTCGCCCCGAGG